>JAYZCM010000074.1:0-10240 GCA_036338305.1 Fidelibacterota bacterium
CCAGAAGTAGAAGAGGAGGTTTGTAGTAAATTAAATTTAAAACCAGCTACAGTTTCAAGTCAGGTTGTGCAAAGAGATCATCATGCTGAATATTTGACTACTTTGGCAAATATGGCGGCATCACTTGAGAAAATTGCAATAGAAATTCGTCATTTGCAACGTACTGAAGTATTGGAGGCAGAAGAGTTTTTTCAAAAAGGTCAAAAAGGTTCTTCTGCAATGCCTCATAAAAGAAACCCCATTGTAACAGAGCGAATTACTGGAATGGCGCGTTTATTAAGAGGAAATGCAATGGTTGCCATGGAAAATATTGCTTTGTGGCATGAAAGAGATATTTCTCATTCTTCAGTTGAACGGATAATAATACCTGACTCTACAACTGTTATGGATTATATGCTTAATAAAATGATTTTTCTTATAGAAAATTTATTAGTTTATCCTAAAAATATGCGGAGAAATTTAGATATTACAGGTGGACTTATATTTAGTCAAGAAGTTTTATTGGCTTTAGTAAAGAAAGGTATTACGAGAGAAAATGCTTATGCCATGGTACAGCGAAATGCCATGCAGGTTTGGGAAAAGAAAAAAGACTTTAACTCATTATTAAAAGCAGATGAAGAAATTTCTAATATTTTAAATAATAATGAAATTGATGCATTATTTGATTTGAATAAGGTTATGAAAAACATAAATAAAATATATAAACGATTGGAGTTGATAAATGAATAAAATAAAAGAGCAACTATCTTATACTTTGGATAAATTTGATGCACCTGAATTAGGTGAACATTATAAGGGCAAAGTGAGGGAAAATTTTCATTTAGATGATGAGATTATAATGGTTACAACGGATAGGGTATCAGCTTTTGATCATGTTTTGGGAACTATCCCATTTAAAGGCCAAATTCTTACTCAAATTGCAAATTTTTGGTTTGATAAAACGAAAAATATTGTACCAAACCATATTATTTCAACTCCAGATCCTCAGGTTCTCATAGCTAAAAAAGCAAAAACCTTACCTGTAGAAGTTATTGTAAGAGGATATATTACTGGAAGTCTTTGGAGAGAGTATTCTTCTGGAATTAATGGTCAATATGGATTTTTATTACCAGATGATTTGAAAATGAATCAAAAATTTGAGAACCCAATATTAACACCTTCTACAAAAGCTGAATATGGTTTGCATGATGAACCCATAGATAGAAAATCAATAGTAAATGGTTTGGTGGAAGAATCCATTTATGCCAAAGCAGAGCAATATGCGCTTGAATTGTTTGCTGCAGGCCAAAAATGGGCTGCAGAACAAGGACTTATTTTGGTTGATACAAAATATGAATTTGGAATTGTAAATGGTGAATTGATTGTCATTGATGAAATTCATACTCCAGATTCTAGTAGGTATTGGATTGCTGATGAATATGAATCTAGATTTTCATCTGGAGAGAAGCAAAAGATGTTAGATAAAGAGAATATTCGTCAGTGGCTGATTGATAAAGGCTTTTCTGGAGAGGGAACTCCTCCAGGATTGACGGATGAAATTAGAATTTCGTTAGCAGAGCAGTATATTGAATTATTTCATATTCTAACAGGATCTAAATTTGAGCCGATTGTGGGAGATGTTGAATCTCGCATTAAAAAGAACTTAAAATTTTCAAATGTTGAGGCTAGTATATAATAATTTATTTAAATATTAAAGGAATGAATTGAATGAAAGCAAAAATATACATTAGTTATAAAGAAGGAATTTTAGATCCACAAGGTCAAACAATTAATCATGCTTTGAATTCCATCGGTATTAATAAAATTAATTCAGTGAGAATGGGGAAATATATTGAAATGGAGTTTAATGGAATTTCTAAAGATGAAGCTGATAAAATAACAGATGAATCTTGTAGAAAACTTCTTGCAAATCCAAATACGGAAACATATAATTATGAGTTGACTGAATGATGATGAATTTTGCAGTAATTGTTTTTCCTGGTTCCAATTGTGATCATGATGCTTACCATGTAATTAATAATGTATTAGGTATATCTGTAGATTTTGTATGGCATAAAAAGAATGATCTTTCTGGTTATGATGGGGTCATAATACCTGGTGGATTTAGTTATGGAGATTATTTAAGAACAGGTGCAATTGCATGTTTTTCTCCCATAATGGAATCTATAATCAAAGAAGCAAAATCAGGTAAGCCTATTTTTGGAATTTGTAATGGATTTCAAATACTAATTGAATCTGGATTGCTTCCTGGAGCTCTTATAGTAAATAAAAATGTTCGGTTTTTAAGTCAAGATGTAGTTTTGGAAGTTTCTACAAATAAATCAATTTATACAAAGTTAATGAAAAAAAATGAAAAATTGACGATGCCAATTGCACATAAACAAGGAAATTACATAGTAGATGAAAGTACCCATAAATTGCTGAAAGAGGAAGATCGCATAATTTTTCGTTATGTTGAAGGTGAGAAAGGCAATCCAAATGGGAGCATGGATAGGATTGCTGGAGTAACGAATCAAAATGGCAATGTTTTGGGAATGATGCCTCATCCTGAAAGAGCTTCTGAATCTATATTGGGATCTCAAGATGGTTTAAAAATCTTCCAATCTTTATTAGAGAGTATATAATGAAAATAGATCAAAAAAGATCAATGGGGTTTATCTTTTTAATTTTATTCATTGGTATAGTAATGAGCTCAATCTTATCTCAATTTATTGGAGGTTTTATCCCTGAAGGTGTTGTTAAGGATTTTTTCTTGTCAAGTAAGTCTATTGGTTGGGGTATGAAGCCAGATAATTGGGTTGATTTATATGTCATAAGATTTAAAACGGGTATGTTTGTTGACATAAGTGTTGTAAGTTTTTTAGGAATTATGATTTCTTGGTATTTTTTAAGATATTTTAAATAGGAGAAAATATGGCAATAGGTCCTTGGCAGATAATTATAATAGTTTTAGCAATAATTATTTTATTTGGTGGTAAAAAAATTCCTGAAATAGCTAGAGGTTTAGGCTTAGGTTTAAAGGAATTTAAAAAAGCTACTAAAGAGATTAAAAATGAAGTGAAAAATGCAGCAGATACCATATCTGATGATAAAAGTGATTAGTTTCTGTTTTACATTTTTTTAAAAATATTTCCCCAAAAAGATTGTTGTTCTACTATTCAATAAACATAAAAATTTATTTTAAATAAATATTTTCATGGAATTCAAGGATCCTATTTATTTATTTCTACTTTTTTTATTACCATTGTTTTATTTGTGGTATATAAAAAGAGGACAAAAGAATGAAGCAACTTTTCGTTTTTCTAATATTGATTTGATCCCTGAAAAAATAATTAAGAATGGAAAAATGAAAAATTTATTTTTCATCATGTTTCGTTTATTTATAATGTTATTAATAATCGTTGCACTTTCTCGTCCAAGATTGGTAGATATGATGCAGAAGACTAAAATAGAAGTAATTGACATTCTTTTAGTTATTGATCAATCGTCTTCCATGTTGGCGCAAGATTTCAAACCAAATAGATTAGAGGCCGCAAAAAGTGTTGCTAAAACATTTATTAAGGATCGTACAGGTGATAGGTTGGGGGTAATAGTTTTTGCAGGCACATCATATATCCAATGTCCATTAACAAGAGATATAAATGTATTACTAGATTTTACTGAGCAAATTCAAATTATTGATCAAGAACATGATGGTACTGCTATTGGAATGGCAATTGCAAATGCAGTAAATCGTTTAAGAGAGAGTAAGGCTAAATCTAAAACAATAATTCTTTTATCTGATGGCAGTAATAATAAAGGTGAATTAGATCCGCTAACTGCTGCAGATCTAGCGAGCCAATTTGATATTAAAATATACACGATTGCAGCAGGCTCACGAGGTTTTGCCCCTTACCCTGTGATGGATGCTTGGGGTAGAGAAACCATACGAAAAGTTCAAGTGGATGTAGATGAAGAAACATTAAAGGAAATTGCCGTTCTTACTAATGGTAAATTTTTTCGTGCTACTGACAATGAATCTTTAAGCAAAATTTATGGTGAAATAGATGCATTGGAACGTACAGAAGTGCATGTGACAGAATATCAAAATTATAAAGAATTACATGGTTGGTTTACTATCCCTGCAGCTTTTTCTTCTATTTTTTTATTATTATTGTCTAGAGGGATTTTTAATAAGATTTTTTAATGGTTCGTTATTCACATCCAGAAATGTTTTTTCTATTATTGCCTTTTACGATTATGCTTATATGGTATTTGTATAAGGGTAAAAAGATTAGGTCTAATTTTAGTGATATTGGGATAAAGTCTGTTAGATCATTTTTGTTTAATCATGTAAAAGATAGACATGTAAATTTGCGGTCTAGATTGCTGATTCTAGGTGTTTTGTTTATGATATTTGCATCAATTGGTCCACAAGTTGGAGTAAAGTTAACTGAACTTACTCGTCAAGGAGTTGATATATTTATTTTACTTGATACTTCAACAAGCATGAATGCGACAGATGTAAAACCTTCAAGGATGGAAAAAGCAAAATATGAGCTAGGTCGATTATTGAATGATTTAAATGGTGATAGAGTAGGTTTGATTGCTTTTGCAGGTTCAGCTCATTTGCATTGCCCTTTAACTGAAGATTATTCTGCAGCTCGTTTATTTTTAAATATGATGGATACTAATTTGATTTATAATCAAGGAACAAATTTGGCAGAAGCCATTAAATTAGCATTGGAAAACATTGAAGGAGATGATAGTAAATTTAAAGTCATATTATTGGTGTCTGATGGTGAAGATCATCAAGGTGTTGCTCTGGATGTCGCAAAACAAGCAAAAGAAAAAGGTGTCATTATTCATTCATTAGGTGTTGGCACTATTGCAGGTGCCCCAATACCTCTTATGGATGAAAAGGGGAATAGAATTGAATTTAAGAAAAATAAAAATGGTCAAATTGTTACAAGCACTTTAAATGAATTAGTTTTGCATGAAATTTCAGATATGGCTAATGGAATGTTTGTTAGAATAGAAAATCAAGCAAATGCAATTTTACCTATTTTAAGTGTAATAAAAGAAATGGAAAAAAAAGAAATAAAATCTCATGTTTTTTCTCAATATGAAAATAGATATCAATTTTTTTTAATAATAGGATTACTTTTTTTTATTATTGAATTTTTTATTTCAACTCGCAATGATAAAGAAATGATATGGCAAGGAAGGTTTATTCAAAATAAAAAATGATAATTATTAGCAAAATGAAAAAATGTCTCATCCTAATATTTTGTATTAATATTATTTTCTTACAGAATGTTAATGCATCGAATAATATGAAGAGTGATGATTTTGAAAATTCTTCTGAATTATTAGAGGCTATTAATGCCTATGAAAAATTGATACAAAAATATCCTAATAAAAAGGAATTACATTATAATTTAGGTAATATAAATTATTTGTATGGTGATGTTGAATCATCAATTGAAAATTATACTAATGCATTAGGTGGTCAGAATAATAAAGAAAAGGCACATGCTTTATATAATTTAGGAAACATATTTTATGAAAAAGAGGCATTTGAAGAAAGTATTGATTTATATAAAAAAGCATTGAAGCTTTCTCCTTATGATAAAGATGCACAGCATAATTTAGAGTTAAGTAAAATTATGTTGCAAAAACAAAGGCAGCAAAAAAAACAAAATAATGATCAAAAAAACAAGGATGATAGCCAGGAAAATAATGATGAGAATAATGAAGAACAAAATAATGAAGAGCAAAATAATGATGAAAGTGATGAAGCAAAAAATAATGTAAATAATGATAAAAAAGAAGATCAAGGAGAAAAGTCTAACGCTTTAAAAAATAATAAATCTCAATCTGAAAATGATAGAGAAGAAAGTATGTCAGAGAGCAAAGAAAAGAACGTGGAGGATGAAATGTCATCTGATAGTATGAAAACATCTAATGAGGATATTGAAAAAAAAATAGGTAAACAAGAAGCTGAAGCAATACTAAATGCATTGAAAGCAGATGAATCTAATATGAAAGTGAAAAAATATAAGTCTATTGGTAGATTGAAAGTAGAAAAAGATTGGTAATGAAATTAATAAAACTAATCTTAGTATTAAATTTTTTATGGGCTGAAAGTTCAATTGATGTAACGGTAGATCGTAGACGAATCAATGAAGGTGATTCAATAAATTTATCAGTTGTAGTAAAAGATTATAATGAAACCCCTAATGTAGAATTGCCTATTTTATCTGATTTTAAAATAGTAAGTGGGCCAAATCAATCAAATTCAACTAATGTGCAGTTTGTAAATGGTAAAATGACTAAAAATTCAATTATCACTTTAAGTTGGACTTTAATTCCAGTAAAAACAGGTCATTTAGAAATTCCTGCACTTTCAATTGATATTGGTGGTGAAATTATTAAATCCAAGCCAATAAGGATTATTGTAAGTAAAAGAGAAAATTCTAATATAAATAAGATTTCTAAATTTTTCATAGAAGCAGAAATAGACAACCTATCTCCATTCAGAGGGGAACAGGTTACTTTGACGTATATATTGTATACACAAGTAGATATAACAAGTTTTGATGATGAATTGCCAAAATTTAAAGGTTTTTGGAGTGAAGAAATTTATTCACCAAAAAATTTAAATTTACGAGAGGTTAATAAAGATGGTGTTGGTTATTATGCTGCTACAATTAAAAAAATTGCTCTTTTCCCTACAAAGTCTGGCATAATTGAAATAGGACCAATGGTTGCAGTAATAGGCATACGGGAGCAGCAGCAAAGATGGAATGATTTTAGTTTATTTGGTCCTCCTTCTAAAAAATTTACTATTTCTACTAATTCATTAAGCGTGGATGTTCAATCTGTTCCATTAAAGGTTGATGGTGAAGTTTCTTCTATAGTTGGTGATTGGAAAATAAAATCAAATATTGATGCAAATGATTTCAAGCAAGATCAGGCCGTTACATTTGAAATAGTAGTTAAGGGTATTGGCAATCTCCATGCAGTTGATTTGACAGAAATTGCATTTCCAAATGAATTAGAGGTGTTTAAGCCAGAAATTCATGAAAATAATAATTCATTAGGAGATAAAATAGGAGGAGAAAAGAAATTCTCTTGGGTTTTGATTCCAAGATATGCAGGTAAAATTCATATACCAAAATTTGATTTTATTTTTTTTAATCCTAATTTGAAAAAGTGGGACGTAAAATCAACTAGAGACTATTTTTTAAATGTTTCTCCTAGTGAGAAAATACAATCTAATTCAATTGGATTATCTAAAGAAGAGGTTGTTTTAATTTCTGAAGACATAAATTTCTTAGATGAATCTAAACCAAGGTGGAAAAATAATAACATAAGATTATTATCAAAAACATCGATTATGTTATTGATTTTATCGGGCATATTTTTTATGTTTCCAGCTATTGCTGATTATTCAAGTAAAAAAAGAGGATTATCCCATAGAAGTAGGCAATCGCGCAAAGCATTAAAAATGGCATTAGATTATCTGGATACAAATAGTATGGAAACGGAAATCATACAAAATAGTATTTATCATGCAATTGTAATTTTTGTAAATGGAAAATTAGGAGCTAGACAAGTAGAGTATTCTAATGAAGAAATTATTACATTATTTAAAAACCATGGTGCTAATCAAGTTTGCATGGACTTAGAAAAAATTTTAAATGTGGTACAGCTTAGACGTTTTGCGCCAGAAAATATTACAGAGGATGTAATAAGTCATAATGAAATAAAAACAATTTTAAGAAAAGCTGATAATGCTTGGATTTAGTATTTTATTTATTATTAATGTTAGTTTTTCATTTGGGTTTTTAGATGTTTATGAATTGCAATATTCAAAAGGTTTGGAAGCATATAGAAATAATCAATTTGCCTTATCTATTCAAGAATTTGAATTGATTTTAGAGAAAGGATGGGTTTCAGATGAATTGTATTATAATTTAGGAAATGCTTATTATCGTTCAGGTAATATTTCAGGAGCAATATGGTCTTATGAGAGTTGTTTGAAAATAAAGCCAAGTCATAGTGATGCAAAATATAATTTAAAATTAGCAAATTTAAGAGTTAAGGATCGTGTTGATTTTCCTGAAGCTCCATTTTATTTGAAATTTTACATAAATATAAAAGAACGATACTCTCCTCAAAATTGGGTTTTAATAAGCATGGGGCTACTTTTTTTCTTTTCCATTATTTTTGTTTTGAGGAAATATTTTCAAATGAAATTATTATATTATTTATCTAGTTTTATTTCAATAATATTTTTTATTTCATTGTTTTTCACATTCAATTCTATTTTAAATAGAAATTCTAATCAAGAAGGTATTATTTATCAAAACAAAATTGGAGTTCATTCTGAGCCTAATAAATTATCTACTCGTAAATTTGAGGTTAATGAAGGTTTGAAAGTAAGAATTGGGAAGGAAGAAAATTTATGGTTTGAGATTGAACTTTTAGATGGCAAAAATGGTTGGGTCGAAAAAAAACAGATAAGAATAATTTCTTAAATAAATTTAAGTGGTAAATATTCAAATTGATTAAATTTAATTACTTTAATAAATTAAATAATGGAGTCTAATGTCAGGTCATAGTAAATGGTCAACCATTAAGCGTAAAAAAGGTGCTGCAGATGCTAAGAGAGGTGCAATTTTTACAAGAATTTCAAAAGATATTACTTTGGCAGCTAGAGAAGGTGGCGGCGATGCAGATATGAACCCTTCTTTAAGGTTAGCAATAAAGAATGCAAAGAATGCAAATATGCCTGCTTCAAATATTGAAAGGGCAATAAATAAGGGCATAGGAAATTTGCCTGGTATTAAATATGAAAATTTTATTTATGAGGGATATGGTCCTGGTGGTGCAGCAATCATGATGGAGGTGATGACAGATAATAAAAATCGTACTGTTCCAGATATTAGGCATATTATGTCGAAAATTGGCGGCAATTTAGGAGAGCAAGGCTGTGTAAATTGGATGTTTGAAAAAAAAGGAACTATTACTTTGCCAAATCATGGTTTGGATGAAAATGATTTAATGGAAAAATCATTAGACTTAGGTGCTGAAGACTTTTTAGTTGATAATGATATGTTTATAATAACTACATCGCCAGAAGAATTTGGTAATGTAAGTAAAGGGTTAGAAAGTCAAGGTTATGAAATTAATGGAGAGCTAGGACTATCTCCAATCAATAATGTTAAGATAAGTGGTCTTGATGCAAAAAAAATGTTAGATTTATTAGATGCTCTTGAAGAGCATGAGGATATTCAAAAAGTATACTCAAATTTTGATGTTGATGATTCTGAAATGGAATCTATTGTATAATTGAAAATTTTAGGCATAGATCCTGGCCTTGTTCAAACAGGGTTTGGAATAATTAGCATAAAAAATAATAATGTAACTAAGTTGATTGATTATGGTATAATAAAGCCATCATCGAAGGATACTTTGTCAAAAAGATTATTAACTATTTTTAATGATATGTGTGAAATCATTAAAATCCATGATCCGCAAATTTTTGTGATTGAAGATATTTTTTATGGAAAAAATGTTAAATCTGCCATGCGCTTAGGGCAGGCAAGGGGTGCGGCAATGGTTGCAGCCGCTTCTAAAGGGATTCCTATTTATGAATATTCTGCTAGAAAAGTAAAACAATCAATTACGGGAAATGGTAATGCTCATAAGGAGCAAGTACAATTTATGGTAAAGGTAAGGTTAGAGATGGATCATATCCCTGAGCCAATAGATGCAGCGGATGCGCTTGCTGTTGCACTATGTCATAATCATCAATTTAAGGAAATGGATTTATGATTGTAATGATAAAGGGTAATATTGTTAGTAAAGAGCCTAATGAGGTCATTATTGAAGCTGGAGGATTAGGTTATGCTTGTAAGATTTCAACAAATACATATGATGATTTGCAAAATGTTAATGATGAAGTTGAATTGTTAACATATTTTCATGTGACAGAAAATAGCCAATCATTATTTGCTTTTTCAAATCTTACTGAAAAGGAATTGTTTTTATTACTTATAGGTGTTTCTGGTATAGGGCCTAAAACTGCAATAATACTTTTATCCTCCATTACCCCAGAAGAGTTTAAAAAACGTTTGATAGCAGGAGAAGTAGGGATGCTTACGGCTCTACCTGGAATTGGTCCAAAAACAGCTAGAAGGATTATTGTAGAGTTGAAAGATAAATTTGTCAAATTATCAGCAGATGAATT
>JAYZCM010000075.1:0-9171 GCA_036338305.1 Fidelibacterota bacterium
TAAATTACCCCATGAGATGAGAATAGTTTATTTTGGCACACCTGATTTTGCAATACCTCCACTAAAATTATTACATCAGTCAACTCATGAAATAATTTCAATAGTTACTTCACCTGATAAAAAATCTGGTAGGGGACTTAATGTGAGAAAGTCTCCTATTAAAAAGCAGGGTGAAAAATTTTCCATCCCCGTACTACAGCCAAATGATTTTAATGATGATGAATTTATTTCTAACTTGAGGAAAGTTAAGGCAGACATATTCATTGTAGTTGCATTCAAAAAATTACCTAGCCAAATTTTCACGATACCTAAACATGGATCCATAAACCTTCATGCATCATTACTCCCAAAATATAGAGGAGCGGCTCCCATATTTCATGCGCTGTTGAATGGTGAGAAAGAAACGGGCATAACAACATTTGTCATTAATGAGAAAATTGATGAAGGAATGATATTGCTACAGGAAAAAATACATGTTTCAGAAAATGCCAATTCTGCAGACTTGCATGATGCATTATCACATGGAGGTGCTCGTCTTCTTCTTGAAACAATCAATAAAATAGAAGCAGATGACATAAACCCAATCAAACAAAAAAATGATTTCTTTTCAAAAGCCCCAAAGATTAAAAAGACAGATTGTAAGATTGATTGGAATAAAAAGTCAGTAGACATTCATAATTTAATCAGAGCTCTTTCGCCAAGGCCTGGAGCATTTACCTTTCTTGAACAGAAAAGAATGAAAATCTTTTCAACCCGCATGGATATTATTGACATCCATAAGGAATTGTCTCCTGGAGAGATTTGTTATTTTAACTCCAATCTCCTTGTAGGAACGGTCGATGGTTATATTATCGTTGATGAAATTCAGCTAGAAGGCAAAGGTAAAATGAATGTAAATGATTTTTACCCTGGCCATCAATATATTAATGGTATGACTTTTGCCTAATTCCTCTCATGTGAATAGAAATATCGCTTTTCAAATAATTAAAGAATTTTTCAATGGGAGCAAGCAATTAACGGAAATTACGTCAAAACATTTAAATCAAAACATTTCCTCCATGGATAGAAAATTTATCACCTCTTTGGCAAAAGGAGTGATAAGATTTAAATCAGCACTGGATTTGGACATAGAAAAAAGCCTGCATGGAAACATTAATAGTTTATCTGATACAGCACTAAACATACTTAGAATTGGCGTTTATCAAATAAGACACATGGATGGCGTACCCAATTATGCCGCAGTATCAACCTCAGTAGAAATAAGTAAGAGAATTGACCCCAATATATCGAAGCTTCTAAATGCTGTTTTACGACAAACAATAAGAACAGACCCCCTCAACATACCAGAACGATCAACATTTGACAGTACGTCATTCAAATACTTCTCTCATCCAAAATGGCTCATGGAGAAATGGATTAAAGATTTCGGAAAGGAGGAGGCGTATGATCTCATTAATTGGAATAATGAGATTCCCAATTTCTGGGTAAGAATAAACAATCAATTACTATCAACACACACGTTCATTGAATTTCTAGAGGAAGAGAAAATTAAACATGAGCAATTCACTGAAATGAATACCTATTTCAAGGTATCTGACTTACAAACAATAATAAATAGCGAGATGTTTAAAAAAGGCATGATCTATGTACAAAATCCTTCATCAGGCCTGGTAGTAAAATTATTAGATCCATCTGAAGGCGATACCATAGTAGATGCGTGTTCTGCTCCAGGAGGAAAAACAACTCACATGTCTGAGCTCATGAAAAAGAATGGTAACATAATCGCATGCGATAACAATTCTACAAGATTTGAAACCTTGAAAAAAACCATTAAAAGAATGAATGCAACTAATGTAAAATTGATCTTGACTGACATGGTAGAATCAAAAAGTATTGAATGTGATAAAATATTAATTGATGCACCATGTACAGGGACGGGTGCAATCGCAAAACATCCGGACATAAAATGGAGACGAAAAAAAACTGACCTAGAAGAAATGCAAGGCTTACAAAAAAGAATTTTAACTTCAGCCAGTAAACATCTTAAAAAAAATGGGGTATTGGTTTATGGTACATGTTCTCTAGAAAAAGAAGAAAACTGGCATGTTATTGATGATTTTTTATCCAAACATCCCAATTTTACAATTCAAAATGCCAATAAATTCATTTCAAGTGAGTTCGTTGATGAAAAAGGTGCTGTTTTTACATATCCACCCAGGCATAAAATTGATGGCGGATTTGCCGTTAGATTAATAAAAAATGATTAAGAAAATATTTCAATACTTGCTATCCATTTCACTTCTTTCCCTAGCAGGGATATTGATAATGGATAACTTCATTCTACCAGCATATGTGGGCTTCAACAATGAGCACTATCTCCCTGACATGAGAGGAGAGCAAATTGAAAAAGCCAAATATGAGCTTAAATCATTGGGATTTAAAACTGAAGTCATAGTTGCCCCCTATGATGAAGCAAATACCCCACTAACGGTTACCAAAATGTTTCCAAGAGCATTTACAAAGGTGAAGGAAGGTAGGACCATAAAGCTAACCATGGCAGGCAAGGAGGAAAACCTTGTCATTCCAAACCTATTAAACATGTCCTTGAGAAATGCCTTGCTAATGATTACAAGGATGGGCATGTCGCTGGACACCACGATTCATGAATACGATAATGATGTAAAAAGTGATCATGTTACCTTCCAAGTACCAAGAGAAGGAAAGACCGTAAAATCCTCAACAAAAATAATATTGGGAGTAAGCAAAGGGTCGCCTCCAGACTACTACATAGTGCCAGATCTTGTAAATCTAAGTATTGATCGAGGAAAAGATTTAATACATAAATCTGGACTCAGGGTTGGCAAGATAGAATACGAATATCAACCGCAATTACTTAACAATACCATAATAGATCAAAGCATGACACCAGGATTAAGAGTTTCTTTCCCGGCTTCAATCAATTTAATCATAACAAATGATAGGATCATCGAAGAATGAGAATAATATCACCATCTTTACTTTCAGCAAATTTTGCCAATGTTAAAAAAGACATTGAAGCAGTTGAAAATGCAGGAGCCAATAGGTTGCATTTAGATGTCATGGATGGACACTTTGTGCCAAGCTTGACTTTTGGTCCAATGATCATAAGTCACATAAGAGAAATTACCAAATCCCATCTTGAAACGCACCTCATGATTAAAAATCCCCATGAAAGCATCGATCAGTACATAGAGGCAGGGTCCGACACCATAATATTTCACCATGAGGCAAGCTCGGATCCGCTAAGAGACATTAACCACATAAAAAATAAAAATGTACTAGCGGGGATAGCAATAAATCCCAATACGGATGAATCTCTCTTGGAGCCTTTACTTGACGAATTGGATTATATCCTCATAATGTCCGTATACCCTGGAAAAGGCGGCCAATCATTCATTGAAGAAACCTTGAATAAGATGAAGAAATTAAATCACATGAGAGGCCAAAGAAAAATAACCCTAGGCGTTGATGGTGGCGTAAACCTTAGCACCATTGATAGAGTATATGAAACCAATGTTGACATTACCATCGTAGGATCTGGATTATTCAAAGCAGAAGATGTAAACAAAAGATTTGAAGAACTAATGCATGAATGATACTTTGAATTACCAAAAAGAAGTATATAGGAAATTTGTTCATTTATCATCTTCCATATTTCCTCTTTTGCTATATCTCATTGGCAAAAAGAATTTCATCATGTACATAATCCCCATCCTAATATTTTGCATTGCTTTGGATTACTCAAGAAGACACGTGAAAATGATAAACCAATTATATTTTTATATATTTGGCATTGTAACAAGAGAAAAGGAACTTCACTCTCCTACGGGTGCGACCTGGGTATTTACTGGAATAATATTGACTGTTTTAATTTTTAACGTTAAAATTGCCATCATTTCACTTTTAATCTTAAGCTTTTCAGATTCAATGGCAGCAATAATTGGCTTGAAATTTGGCAAAACAAAATTATTTTCAAAGTCACTTGAAGGTTCATTTGCATTTTTCCTGACTACTTCCATCATCATGCTAATATTCACGAAGCTGCACATGGTCCATGTCTTTTTTATGTCAATCCTAATTACAATTTCAGAGCTCATCAAGTGGAACCTCAATGACAATGTCATGATACCTCTAACAGCAGGCTTATTGCTATACATTGGTGGCGTTTGATGACCTTTCTTACTCCCTTTTTCCTCTGGTTAATTCCGCTGTCCGTCATTCCCCTGGCAATTCATCTTTTAAATAGAAGAAATGTAGTTACCATAGATTTTAGCACGCTAAGATTTTTAAAATTAATAGAAAAGGAATCGATTAATAAAATAAATCTATTGCAAATAATTCTACTCATTTTGAGAATGCTATTAATTTTATTAATCATTTTGATGATTTCTAGGCCCGTAATAAACAATAGTGCAATAAATCCAGGGAATACTGCCTTGCAAGTGATCATGCTGGATGATTCATTTTCCATGATGGCCCACGAAAAGGAAATGGAAAACCAAGCAAAAATGATTTTGAATCAAATAAATGACAAAAGTGAACTTTTGTGGATCAATGCAAATGGGGGCGTGCAGTTTTTTGGATTAAAAGGCGATTTGGAAAAAATGAAGGATCTCATAAAAACAACCTATTTGCCAGAATCATTTGACAAAGCATTCGAAACCATGAACGATTATGAATTTGATAAGCACCTGCAAAAAGACATTTATTTTATAACTGACAAGCAACATGAAAGTTTGAGGAAAATCAATGCAAACATGGAAAAAACAAATAATGCCAAGGCATATGTATTTACTACTTCTACATTGGAGTCTAACTTGGCAATATTGCATGCAAAAATTTTAAACGACGTAATTGTACCAAATGAACCATTTGAAATTGAAGCTACTCTCATGAATACGGGAACGGAAGACATGACGGATCATAATGTGCAATTAATCATAAATGATCTCGCCGTTGGCCAACAAGTAGTATCATTGACACCAGGAGAAGAAAAACAAATCAGATTTACTACGTCAATACCTGGACCCGGATCATATGCAGGAGGCATATATTCCCAAAGTGATGACAGAAATAAAGACAATGCATGTCATTTTAACCTCAAAGTGCCCAAAGAAATAAACATTGCCTTTTTAAACATTGGCAATGAGAACAGCCAATATCTCAGTGAATCAATTGCCGTACTAAATAAAAATTCAAATTTCTATGACATGACAACCTATAACTTGTCAGATCTCTCAAGTGAGATCGTTAAAATATTAAAGAATGATCTAATAATAACGACCCCTGCAACCATTGCAAATCATTCCAACAGTGACTTCATGGAATTCGTATATAATGGAGGGCACTTACTCATATTTCCAAATGATAAGACAACCATTGATGAATATAAAAGCATGATAAGTGAGTTTACTGAAACCAATGCTGAAATGAATGAATTAAAGCTAATTGAACTATTAGATGCCCACCAAGAAATAAACCCAGCCTCCATAGTCCCCAAACAGATGAGGAACCTTCTATCATCTGATGAAAATAATGATAGAATAATAAAATTTTTTAATTTTCATGATTTACCATTCTTTCCCAAAGCCACCCAGATGAGACTACGAGATAAATCAAGCATCTGGAATAGACATGTAATTGGAGATGGGCTGATTGACATCTTTTCATTTAGCATGAATCTTAAGTGGACAAATTTCCCCATCAAAGGAAGCTTCTTGCCGCTTATACACTATCTTACGCATTCGTCATCAAAGTTTAACAATAATGATGGAATGCTCGTAAATGAAAGGTGGAGTATTCCTTTAAAGCAACACGTGCCTAACAAAACCATGCACGAACTGCCCAATGACAAAAGTGAAATATTGAATGATTTTAAAAATGGAAAAATAACCACAAACCAACTTAGGATTCCCGGTCAACATAAAATTACCATGGGGAACAGGGTCGTGGATCAAATAGCCGTAAATTTAAATGAGTCTGAATTTGAACAGGACTTGTCAGATGATGATTATTTCTCATTGAAAATGTCATCCAATCTATCACTGATTAACAATGACAAGAACATTGAAGAACAGCTAGACATCTTTAGGAATGGTAGAGAACTATGGAGGCTCTTGCTATATGCCATAGTGATAATTTTAATGATAGAAATGTACCTTTCTAGTCCATTGAAAAAGAACTGATTTGGAAAAAGCATTCTTAATAAGTGTATCGCTAAGCAATGATAGAAAAAATCATGAGGATGACATCATTGAACTAAAGGAGCTTGCAAGAACAGCCGGAGCAACATCAGTAGGTGAATCTTTCCAAAATAGAGCAAAACCCGATCCAGCAACCTTCATGGGCAAGGGAAAGCTAACTACGGTAATCAATCAGTGCAAAGAACTAGAATGCAACCTAATCATCCTAAACAATGACATATCTCCTACGCAGTTAAAAAACCTTCAAAAAGAAGCAGGAGATGAAATCAAAGTCATTGATAGGACGGGCTTGATATTGGATATTTTCACAAAGCATGCAAGAACTAGGGAAGCTAAAACCCAAGTTCAATTGGCCCACTTGCAGTATTTACTTCCTAGATTAACCAGGCAATGGACGCACCTGGAAAGACAGATGGGGGGAGTAGGTACGAGAGCAGGTGCTGGAGAGACACAGATTGAAGTTGATAGGAGACTTTTGCGTAATCAAATCACCAGGCTCAAGAAAGAACTTAAGAGCATACAAAAACAACGATTGACACAAAATTCCAATAGAGAAAATACCTTTAGACTGTCACTGGTGGGCTATACCAATGCAGGAAAATCAACCCTCATGCACGCCCTTACAACATCCGAAGTATTGATTGAAGACAAGTTGTTTGCAACATTGGACACGACCACAAGAAAATTGCACTTGGATTGCAATAGCTCAGCCGTAATAAGCGATACGGTAGGATTCATACAAAACCTACCACATGATTTGGTTGCATCATTCAGATCTACCTTGGGTGAAATAAGAGATGTAGATCTACTTTTGAAAGTATACGATGCATCATCAAGCAATCTACACATGCACATTGATACCGTAAATGAAGTATTGAATGGCATGGAGGCAAGAGACAAAAAATCCATTACGGTTTTCAATAAAATTGATTTGTTAGATCAAAATGAGATGGACGGCCTTAAAAAACGCTTTGAAGATGGTATTTTCATTTCAGCCAAAGATGACAAAGGCATTGACCTGTTAAAAGATCGCATTTCATCCATGATCAAGGAAAACTTCATTAAGGACACCATTCTAATTCCATATGATAAATCCAGCCTAGTGAATTCCTTTTACTCCCTATTAAACGTCCTTGCAAAAAAAAATACATATGAGGGTACGGAGATGACAGTAGAGGGGGATGTGGCCATGATTGAAAAATTAAAGAACCAGCTGAAATAAAGTAATCGCAAAAGAATCCAATTTTCAGATAACCTTTTGATTTGGTTACGGTGGGTATCCCTCAATTAATCGCAAGTTTCCTTCATTCCCAAGGGAAAAGGCCTGCTTTTGAATAATGTGAATAAGGATTCCCTATAGATAAGTTGAAAGTTCTGAAAATAGAGAGACCCTTCTGCGAATACTTTATTTAAAATAACGGTATTAATTTACTAAATTAAGAATATAAAAAATGTGAGCTAAATGAAATTAAAAATAATTTTTACTACTACCAGTTCAAAAGACAATGCCAAAAACATGGCAAAATCATTGGTTGAGAGCAAATTATCTCCCTGCGTACAAATGGTAAAAAATATCAAGTCTACGTATAGATGGGATGATGAGGTAAAGTCTGAAAAGGAATATTTACTCATGATCAAAGTCGCCAAAAAAAACGTGGCAAAATGCATGAAAATGATTTTGGATGAACACGATCATGACATTCCTGAAATCATGGAATCTGATGCCACCATCTTGAATGACAGTTACGGTAAATGGTTTAAAGAGAATTCCAAATAAATTGATATAATGTCAATGTTTCCAGATGACATGTTTGCTCCAGACCCCTTGGCAGAAATTGCCGAGGAGAAAACCTTACAATTAAAAGATGGGGAAAGGCGCAATGTAGCCATATTGTTTGCCGATCTCAAAGGCTTTACGGCAATGTCTGAAAAGTTGGATCCTGAATTTGTGCAAAGCACCATCGATAAAATCATGAGCGTGTTTACCCAGGTAATAAAGAGTCATGGTGGTTACGTGGACAAGTATTCTGGTGATGAGATAATGGCCCTTTTTGGGGCAAAGGTGGCAAGTGAAGTAGATACGGAAAGAGCCATTAGATCAGGCCTTAAAATGCTTGAGAATCTTGAGAAATTCAATGAGTACATGAAACGGCAAAGTGAATTTGACGTTATCAAAGAACCCATTGGGATACGCATAGGCATAAACACGGGGCTTGTCACTACGGGAAAAATTGGAGAAGGCAGAGAAGGGGACTTTACGGCTTATGGCGATACCGTCAATTTGGCTTCTAGGCTTGAATCAAACGCACCCGTAAACAGCATCATGGTACCAGAATCAATAGAAAAAGTGCTAACAAGCCATTTTGAATTCATCGATGAAGGCAACATCAAAGTAAAAGGAAAAACAGATCCCATATCCGTTTTTACCATAGGAAAAATCAAAGAAATCACATCAGCTGGCAAAGATAAGTATTCCACCAAATTTGTTGGAAGAGAAAATGAACTCAAACAGCTTCATTCTGCTTACGAGGCTGCCGTAGATAACGTAGGAAGTGATGACTGTCATGCATCCATGGTAACCATTAGCGCAGATGGAGGAATTGGCAAAACTCGCCTCTTACATGAATTCATTCATCAAACTCTTCCAGATGCAAGATCTTCTAATTATTTGTCAGTGGGAAGGGCTACTAATGTGACATCTCAACCATTTTTCATGTTTTTATCACTCTTTCGACATTATTTCCATGTATCGGAAAGTGATTCTCAAGAGCTTATTGGCGAAAAAATTCAATCAGGATATGATGACATTTCCGATTTTCTTCATGGGGAAGAGAAGCAATCCCTATTAGCCTCAAAAGCGCTAATTAATTTTCTATTTGGAATTCCTTCTGAAGATGATCGGCTAAAAGCTAGAGGAAAAGATCTTCAA
>JAYZCM010000076.1:0-18775 GCA_036338305.1 Fidelibacterota bacterium
TAAAAATTGGTCTAATTTGCATAGTTATAGGCTATGTTATTTTTGTTCTTAAAGAATTAATAGTTGGTTTGATATCACTTATCTTTTTTATAATTGGTATATATTGCCTTTATTTGGCATATAATATTTGGAGGTTAACTAACCCCTTATGATACGCAGGCTAATTAAATTATTACTAGCCAATTAATAATTATGTATATAACAGCATCTATATTATTAATTATATGGTCATTATTAGGCTCATTTGATTTGACATATTATCATGATAAGAAATATTCTTTACACCTACATAGTGAAAGCATAAGAGAGCATTTATACCATACAGTAAGATCAATATGTTTTCCTATAATCGTATTTTCATTATTTTATAAAAATTTTATTGGTATAATATTTTGGATAGGTGTGTCAGCAATTATTATTGATACAATATTTTTTATTTTAGATGCTTTTGAAGAGAAAAATAGTAGAAATAAATGGGGAGGATTATCACATGGGGAGTCCATTACTCATTTATTTTCAAATACCGTTCATTATTGTGCAATAACAACAATACTCTTATCCAAAATATATTTATCTCCATCAACTGATTATCCTCAATATTTATCTATTATTTCTATCATTTTTGCTACAGGTGGAACATTGACTGCTGTTCAACATATATTGAGGCTATATAAATTCAAAACTAGCCCCCTATGAAGAAATTACTACCCCATCTATTATTAGCATTACTTGTTGTTGATATTGCATTGCCTCAATTTATCATTAAGAATAAAAAAATATACGAGAATGAATTGAAACAATATTATTCAGATGATGAATTCATAAATATTCTAAATAGTGATTCACATTTTAAAAATGATAAAAATTTTATAAACTATAAAAAATATGTAAATAGATTAAATAAAAAAAGTAAATATGTGTATGGTTTCAGCTTAATGAGTATTGCAACAGGAATTGATGGCATCATTAATGAAGATGAATTTAAAAATGATGATGATCCTCCTGGAATCAAAAACATAGTTTTTGGCATGTTACTTTCTTCATCATATTATGCATATAATACGAACAAAAAGAAAAAATCTTTATATAATGTAATTTTAAAGTATAATGATATTTATTCAAAAGGCGAGATAATAGATTTATCCCCTCCCAATGATTTTGCTTTAAGTAGAAATATATCATTTGGTTTATTTAGCGAAAGAGTTCCAATGAGTATTTTAGATTTTTCCATTTCAATGCATGATAATGAACATTCTTCATTTTATGCAACAATTCATGGCATGATACTATTTGGAGCCGGCATAGGATTAGGTTATAAACATTATTATGTTTCTAAATTAGAATCATCACCATTTTTAAGCATATGTGCTCACTCATCAACTTTAGGAAGTGGTGGAAATAATATTACAGGCGTTAGTCTTTCTCCAGGATATTCTTTGTCTTTAGGTGAAAAAAATTATAGTCAACAAAAATTTGATTGGAATACCTTTACAACCTCAACAAAATTAAAAAAAATGAACACATATTTAAATGTTGGAGTGTCTCTTACATATGCTTATCAAAACAATCAAATAGGAACAGATGTTAAATATGATTTTGGACTAATTCCGTTTATCAATTTAGAAAGTAGATTTTAAAAAAATAAATGGATAAATATGGTATAATTCTTATCTTTATATTCATGATATTTGTTGGATGGCAAATATTCAATAGTAAAAAATATAAATCTATTTGGATTAATAAAGTAGGTGGTTTATTTTGGATTATGCTTGGTATTATTGGTAGCGTTGTTATGGTAATTAAATTGCTTCAATAAAAAATTAAAGGAAAAATAAATGAAAAAAAAGATTATGGTATTTGTATTATGGTTTTTAGGTGGCACAGTAGTTGGATATTCTTTAATGACGGTATTATCTTATTTTGGAGTAATTAACTAAAAAGGAGATTAAATCACATGGAATTTTCTCAAGGGAAAATATTTGTTGGCTGCATGTTTGTGGGTATTGGAATAGGCATGTTCTTGGGAGAAACAGGAAGTGGTACAATGATTGGCATGGGTATTGGTTTTATTTTAGAACAGATATATTCTCCAAAAAAGAATAAATCAAATAAGGAAAGTAAATAAAAAACCTCATAATATGAGGTTTTTTTAAAAGATGGTTTTTCATTTCAATATATTATTGAAATGAAAGTAATAAGATATAATTTTTTTATGCGTATGATTCTTCTGTTATTTCTGGCTCTGCATTTAATCGCACATATTCACCAGCTTGCTTAAACCATAATAAGCGTGTTTGTTGTTTATCTTCTGTTGTGAATTCAACGCAATATTCAATTCCAGATTCAGTTGTAATTGTTTTGGTCCCAAAGTTATGGAGTGCTGGACGAACGTAATCTGGGTCATTCATTTTAGACATAAATTACTCCTAATAAGATGTAAATAATTTACAAATGAAATGCTAAAATTTCCATGTTAAATTGAAATTTTTAGCAAATAAAATCAAAATAATTTTCTTTGGGACGAGATTTTTTTATTACTATTAATTATATTTTGTCCAACGAATTTCACGTGTTATATAAGATATGGGAGCCCCTTTTTCTATAGGCACATTTAATATATAGCGAGCAGATTTATTAGGATTAAGAGACGTGTCTGTAACAATTCCTGATTCGTATTTAATTTGATTTCCTTCCACAAATGTTGAATCAGAATAAATGATATTAGTATCATCTGCCCACAATTTAAATATGACTCTTACAAAGTCGCCTCTTAAGGTGCCTTGATTTAATACTTTCCCTGAAAACAGGTAATGATCATCAAATTTTTGCTCTAACCCGTGACCTATAAAAATTATATCTGGCTCCAAAGTTGTAATTTCTTCAATGTATTCAATTTCATTTTTATCAATTGTTAGTCTTCCTACATTTGTCATTACCATAATGTTTGATTCAGTATTTTTTTCAATAAATCCTTCAATTATGGATTCATTTTTCAATGAAATTTGATGTTTCATTGGTGGGCCATCAATGAGATTTTTTAATTTTTCAGTATAACTAGTTGTAGGACCAGAATTTTCCTTTAGTAATAATTGTTTTTCTAAAAATGAAATTTTAAGTAAAATTTCTTCCATTGATTTTTCTAATTCATAAAAATGATTTTTATTTATTATGTCTGATAATGGCTCATTTACAATAGTTGAATCTTGATTTAAGTCTTTGGCCGCAATATTTTCTTTTATGGTTTTATTTGCTGAATCATCATTTATTTCAACATCATTATTTTCAATGGTTTGATTTTCCATGTCACTATTTTCTTCTTCAGAAATTTTTTCTGAAAATAAAGTATCTGGTTCTGGAGTGTTATTTTTTTTAGAACAACTTATCATCATGGAAAAAGAAATAATGAATATCAAATATAATTGTTTATTCATTTTGTTTATCTAATGGCGAAACTTCATTCTGCATTGCTTTAAAAGCAGCCATCCTTAATTTAGTTTTATGTTGTTCATATTTTCCTGAATTTTGAAGTAAAGATATTATTTCTTCATGATATTTGTAATTATATGGATCATTAAGTAATTCTATGATTTGATCTATTGCATTAGGCTCATCAGAAAAGCGAATTAAACTTTTAAATGCTTGTAGACGTATTTTACTTGGAAATTCTTTTGTATTAGCTATTTCTTTATAGATGCTTACTATTTCAGGATTTTCAAAATTATCTAGGCTATTCATTATTGTATTTAATAATGAATAGTATTTACTTCTTCCCATTTTATATGATTCTAATAATGCCATTATCATTCTTTCTTCAGATAAATCACCCATTACATTTAAAGCAAATTCATTTACTTTACTAATTGAATGAGGGTCTCCTAACATTGCATTTAGAAAATCAACTAGTTCATTTGCTTGTTTTTTGGATAAAATTTCTACAGCATTACTTCTGATTTCTAAAGGAAGATTATTATTGTTTGCAATTTCCATTAGTATTGGAATTACTGTATCATCTCCAATGTTACCTAATGTTTTAGTTATAAATTCTTGCTCTAGTGCATTGGTACGTTTATTTAAATCATAAAGATATGTAATTAATTCAATTTCATTATTTACTTCATCAAAATTCATTAGATCAAGAGTAGATTGTCGTAATTGGAGAAAATCTTTTTTTATTTTATGATTATCAAAAATTCCAATGGAGTCTACCATTATTTCTAATGTAGATTCATTATTATTAATAATGTCATCCAAATTATTATTTATGTTTACGCTATCTTTTATGATTTCAAGATTTTTAATAGGGGTAGAGTCTTTTTCTTTTTTCTTTTTTTTACCCCAAAATTTTAATTTGGAAGTTTTTTTTGATTTTTCAGCATCAGAATTTTCAGGAGCAATGGTTTGTTGATTTATTCCTGCATTTAAATTAAACAAAAAAATTACTGATAAAAAAAATATGATAAATTGCTTATTCATTTAAAAAAAATTTCATTTTTCATATGATGTTTTTCTTTTAAAATAAAATTTATAGTTGAAAGATATGGCCATAATATATAATGGTTATTGGAAAGACTTGATAAAATAAAATTATAATTCATCCCATCTTCCTTGCCACCAACCATTTTCATCTAATCTTGTAACAGTAAAATGTCTTAACCAGTCTCCCATGAAAATTAGATATTTTCCATTTTCTTCCATTATACCTGTTTGATGGTAATGACCAATTAAAACTGTTGTATAACCCATAAGCCATTGGCTTTTTGCATAATCTAGCATTTCATCTTTTATTAGTTGACTTTTTTTATCATGATGATGGTAATGCTCACTTGTATTAGAGATTTTTTTTGCAATTGAATAGCCCCAATTAGGGGGGATGTTTTTAAATAAGAATATGAAAAGTTTATTACGGATTATTTTTTTCATTATTCTATAGCCAACATCATTTTTTAATAAACCATCTCCATGGCATACTTGTATTTTAGAATCATTATGAGTAAAGTTTAAATTGCCAGAATATACCGTACCATTAAATTTCTTTTTAAAATAACCAAAATCCCAATAATCGTGATTACCTAGTACAAAGTGAATGGAAATTCCAGATTCATTTAATGATGAAAGCTCTTCCATTAGGTCATGGTATCCCGCTGGAATCATATGTGGATAATAAAACCAAAAATCAAAAAAATCACCACCGATTATTAGAGTGCCTTTTGTTTTTTTTATTTTATTAAAAACATGATATAATTTTTTACGTCTATCTTTTTCATTGGAATCAACATCATATTTAAAATGATTATCGGATACGAAGTATACTGGTTTATTTAACACGGTATTAAATTAATCATCTCTATTGAATAATTCAAAATCAAGAATGAATTAAATAATCTTTTGAATATATATATAATATTATTTTTTGAATATAATTTTTATAGATTTTTTTAATTTTAATACTAATGAAAGCAAATATAATTAAAAGTACCATGTTCATTTTGAGCTTATTATCATTTTGTTTTGCGCAATTTGGCCAGAACATTGTTCAATATGATGATTTTAAGTGGAATTTTATTCAATCGAAACATTTTGACATATATTATTCTCAAAATGGATTGTCAAATGCAGAGTTTACGGCAGAGGAAGCTGAAATAGCATATTTAAGGATTTCAAGATTACTTGATTGGCGTTTACAACAAAGAGTTTCAATTATTGTATATAATTCACATAATGATTTTCAGCAAACAAATGTAGTTGATAGCTATATGTATGAAGGTATTGGTGGTGTAACGGAATTATATAAAAATCGTGTAGTCATTCCATTTGATGCCTCTAATAAAGAATTTAAACATGTAATTCATCATGAATTAGTACATGCATTTATTAATGATTGTGTTTATGGTGGAAATTTGCGCAATATGATTGCAAGTGCCATAAAAGTTAGAATTCCGATGTGGATGAATGAAGGGTTAGCAGAATATATTGCTAGTATTTGGGATACCAATTCTGAAATGTGGATAAGAGATCTAGCCATTAATGCTGAATTCCCCAACATTAAAGATCTCAATGGTTATATGGCATATAGGGGAGGACAGTCTGTCTGGAATTTTATTACAGAAAAATGGGGAGAAGAATCAATTGCTGAAATAATAGGCCAAATAAAAAAAACAAATAATGTAGAAACTGGTTTAAAAAGAGCTTTAGGTGTAGATTTTGAAAAATTAAATGAACAATGGCATCAATATTTAAAGAAAACATATTGGCCAGATGTAAATGTTAGAGATAACATTAAAGATATCTCTCAACAACTTACTGACCATGAAAAATTAGAAAATACATATAATGTTGCACCTGCAATTTCACCTGATGGAAGTAGGATAGCAATTTATTCAAATAAAAATGGTCCCATGGCATTATATCTAATTTCTTCGAAAGATGGAAGATTTATAAAAAAAATAATTCAGGGTGAGCGTAATACTGAATATGAAGAATTACATATTTTGAAGCCAGGCATTACTTGGTCTCCAGATGGAAAAAAAGTTGCTTTTGCTGCAAAATCAGGAAAATCGGATGCACTTTTTATCATTGATTTAAAAACAAATAAAAGTAAAAAATACAGATTAGGCATGGAAGGTATTTTTAGACCTTCTTGGAGACCAGGCCATCAGCAAATTGCTTTTATTGGAAATAATGGTCAGTATAGTGATATTTATCTGTATGATTTGAATAGTGAGACTTTACAAAATTTAACAGAAGATTGGTTTTCAGATGATCAAATCTCTTGGCATCCAGATGGAAATTCCATTTTTTTCATATCAGATAGAAGAGATGTCTTGACAACTGGAAATACAAAAAAACCTAAACTTCATTCTGTTGAACAATCAGATCTTTATACATTAAATCTAAGTTCAAATTTAATTAAAAGATTAACTGATACTTCACATAATGAAACATATCCTTGTATTTCTTCGGATGGTAAAACGTTGGCTTATATTTCCGATGAAAGCGGAATAAATAATATTTATTTGCAAAATATTAATGAAACTATTTCTAAGCCAATTACAAACATAATTACAGGAATAACTCAGCTTTCATGGAATGGAGATGATTCTCAACTCATTTTTACTGGTTTTTTTAATAGAGGTTATGATGTTTATGTTTTAAATGATCCTTTGGAAAAATTAAATGATAAAATTGATATCCCATTAGCTAGTTGGAAATTAAAAAAACCAAATATGGATTTACTTCATGGTGAAAATTATGTTGAACATAAAAATTATATAAATGAAGATAAATATAGAAATTATGTTTTTTCAGATTTTAATGAAATTAAAAAGGAGTCTAAACCTAAAGAAAAAATATCATTAGAAGCATCATCTTTGTATGATAGTACAGGTCATTTTCTCTCATATGAATACAAAACTCGTTTCACCTTGGATTTTGCCCAAGCTGCGTATGCATTTGATTCGAGATTTGGTGGTCAAGGGATGGCTTATTTCCTTTTTAGTGATATTTTAGGAAATCATAAAATACAAATTGGAACTGAAATGACGGTAAATCTTCAGAGGTCAGATTATTTCTTATTATACCGTTTACTTCCATATAAAATAGATTGGAATTTTATTTTTTATCATATGGCTTATGAATATTACAATTCATCAAATATGCAAGATATTAGATTATTTCAAGATTTAGGAACTAGTATTGAAGCAAGTCGACCATTGTCTCGCTTTCATCGCATTTTGGCAGCTATAGACATAGATCATATTATTGAATCTGAAATTAAGGCTGTTGCCTATGATGATTTTGGTCAGTATGAATATGAGCAATCTTTTATAAAGTCATTTACCACAGTGATTCCCAGAATGAAATATATTTGGGATAATACGCTTTGGGCCTTTACTCATCCTGTTGCAGGTTCACGATTTTATGTTAAATATCGCACAAGTCCAGGTTTAAATGAAAAATCACTTACATTTCATTCTGCAACATTAGATGCAAGAAAATATTTTCGTCTTTTTAATGGTATTAGTTTTGCAGGACGTTTATTTGGCGGAACTAATTGGGGTAAGGATGCGCAAAAATTCAGATTAGGTGGAGTTCCTTGGCTTTTTTCTTCTGATCAAAATAGGACATATTCTAGAGCAATTGAAGCAGAAGAATTATATTTTTCTGAATATGTCATGCCAATGCGAGGATATTTGATTTCTAATAAATTAGGTAATAATGTATTGCTTGGTAATTTAGAATTAAGATTACCATTTTTATTATATTATTTTCCTGCAATAAAATATTTTGGTCAAATTAATGGTGTGATATTTGCAGATATTGGTGTTACTTGGGATGGTAGTTATCCCTCGCCTTATAAAAAGTATAATTGGCAAAATGATGGTCAAGGCACGGGTTGGTTAATGTCTTATGGATTTGGTCCTAGATTTTTTTTCCTTGGCATGCCTTGGATGCTTGATTTTTCATGGCAATATAATCCACATGTTGGGCGAACTTCATCTAGAAAATGGTATTTATCTATTGGTTTAGATTTTTAAATGATTATATTTTAATCCATTTACTATAATTTGCAACTTTACTGAGATTTAATTCTTCTATTTTTTGGAATGTTTTTTTTATTTTATTCATTGAAATTGGAAACCATGTATCAATTCCATTTGTTTTTTTATTGATTAAAGTTATATGCAGCGTATTAGCTGACTTAAAGAAGTTTTTATAAATTTCTGCCCCTCCAATAATAAAAACTTCTTTAACGTTATCCTTTTTTAATTTTTGGAGACAATTATTGATTGTATCATAATACTCTACATTATTTATTTTAGAGGAGGTTAGTACAATATTTCTTCTTTTTGGTAATGGTTTTATCGTTAATGATTCCCATGTTTTTCTACCCATGATAATGGTTGAATTCAAGGTTATTTTTTTAAAGTTTTGAAGATCTTCAGAAAGGTGCCAAGGTAGTTTTCCACATTTACCTATTCCACCATTTTCATCTTGTGCCCAGATAAGATGTATGTTCATTTAAACAGCAACAGGGAATTTTATCGCAGGATGATAATTATATTGATTAAGTTTAAAATCATCAAATTTTAATTCCCAAAAAGGTTTTTTTGATATTTCAAGTTTAGGAAGTGGTAATGGGTCTCGTTTTATTTGAGCTTCGAGACCATCTATATGATTTTCATAAATATGTGCATCATTAATATAATGGGAAAATTCTCCTAATTCTAAATTTGTTTCTTGCGCAATCATTTGAGTAAGCATGGCATAGCATGCTAGATTAAATGGTATTCCTAGAGCAATGTCTCCGCTACGTTGTGTGAGGTGGCAGTTTAATTTCCCATTAGTTACATTAAAAATAAAAAAAGCATGACAACTAGGTAATGCAATTTCATTTAAAACAGCAGGGTTCCATGCACTAACGACCATTCTTCTAGAGTTTGGATTTTTTTTGATTAAATCTATTACATTTTGGATTTGATTGATATGTGTTTGTCTTCCATCTTCATGTTTATCCCAATTAACCCATTGATAGCCATACATTTTACCAACTTCCCAATTTTTTTCTTCAGATGTCCAAGCGTCCCAAATTTTAGTATGTTGTCTTAAATTTCTAATGTGAGTTTCACCTGATAAATACCAAAGAAGTTCATGTATAATGGATTTATGATAAACTTTTTTTGTTGTTAGTAAAGGAAAGCCTTGCTGAAGGTTCACTTTATAATGATAACCAAATACCATAAGAGTATCAGTACCTGTTCGATTATGTTTTTTTACTCCATGTTCTAAAACATGAGATACAAGGTCTAAGTAACTTTTCATTTTGAATTTTATATTATTTAATTAGTATCTAAGTTATAAACTAAATTAATATAGTCTGATTAATCAAATAAATTAGCTATTATAATTATTTATTTATTATAGATTTAGCTTTTTTAAGTCATTTTTTTTGTGATGTTACAATATTTCTTTTTGTAAGCCAACACAATATAAAGTATATTTTTAAATCAAGATTAGCACATATTGTGGTATGTTGATTTTCTTATCCGACGGGAAAAAGGTACCATAATATGAAATTTCCAGGCTGCAAACTGGATGGTATGATAGTCAATATTATATCTTGTTACTGATCATCATTGCCTCTTAGGAGATCACCCAAAGATATAGGGCATGGATTATTGTTCATGATTCATGTTCTTTAATAAAGGTTAAAATTAAATATTTAATTAAGGGAGAATTGTGTTAGAAAAGCCTATTAAAGACATGTTTAACCACAAAGGTAAAACTGTTAATATCATTGGAAAGTCACGTATAAAATCTTATCAAGAATTGTATGATTATATAGAAGATCTTCAACGAAATAAAGAAGTTGATACCCATACGAATTATCTCGGAGATAATGTTTTAGCGCGTAATATTTATGAAAAGAAATATTTCCTTAAGGATATAGATGCTAATCTCATAGAGAGTTGCCCTGAAGATGTATTTAAGCGTTTAAGCTCTTTTTTAGCAACAGTTGAAGGAACAAAGGCAAAGCAAAAAAAATGGGCACAAAAATATTATGAACAATTATTTGAAGGATATTTCATTCCTGGAGGGCGTGTTATGGCAGGCGCAGGAGACTTATATCGTTTGAAAACATTAGCCAATTGTTTTGTAACTAAAATTGAACAAGATGATATTAATTCAATATATAAAGCAGCATATGAATGTGCTAGAACATATTCATATGGTGGTGGAATAGGTGTTGATATATCTTCATTGAGGCCAAAGGATTCAGTCGTGCATAATGCTGCAGATTCTTCAACGGGTGCAGTTTCATTTATGGAATTATACTCTCTTACTACTGGACTTATAGGTCAAAGCGGTAGACGAGGGGCTCTAATGCTTACAATTGATGTAAAACATCCAGACATTGAACATTTTTTGAAAGTTAAAAAAGTACCTAATTGGGTTACTAATCAAATTGTTGATCAATGTAGCTGGTCTGGTTTGTTTGAAAAAAATGAATTAGAAACAATAAAAAAACAAGTGATGGAAAATACGCAAGTTAGATTTGCTAATATATCCATAAAGGCTAGTGATGAATTTATGCATGCCGTAGATGAACAGCGCCAATTTCATAATGGAGAATTTTTAATTTACAAAAAAGATAAAAAAAGTAATCTTCAAAATGCAAATCAAGATTTTGATAAAATTCATTATTCGACTAATATTCCATCAAAAGATATTAATGATTATGAATTATTAGATAGTTTTGCAACATTTGCTAGATTAAAAACATGGTTAGAAAGAAAATATAATATTAATATAACAAAATCAGCATTCAGTGATATATTGAATAGAGATGTATTCGGTGATTACTCGATTGAATTGAATAATGAAAATTTTGATTTAGCAATAAGGCAGTCTGGTGATTTCATGCTTTACTTTAGTAGTAATGAAACTGGTGAAATTAGGAAATTAATACAAGCAAGAGATATATGGGATCAATTTGTTGAAGGTAATTATAAGACTGCGGAGCCGGGTTTGATATTTTGGAGTACAATGAGCAAATATTCTCCTTCAAATTATGTAGACAGACCAATTATTTGTACGAATCCGTGCGCAGAAGTTCCGTTAGAAGATGGAGGCGCATGTAATTTAGGTTCTTTAAATCTTTCTAGATTTGTAGATGATGGATATGAAAATCATGCTAAAATAAATTGGGATCAATTAGCCGAATCAACAGCAATTTTAGTTAGATTTCTAGATAATGTTGTTACTTGGAATGAAGATTTGAATGCTTTAGAAAAGCAGAGAATTGCAGCTAGTGAAACAAGGCGATTGGGTATAGGGATTATGGGAATAGCTGATATGTTAAATCAACTAGGGATAAGTTATGATTGTAAAGAAGGAATTGAAATTATAACTAAAGTAATGGAATTCATTACAAATGCTGCGTATCAAGCCTCTGCATCATTGGCGGGTGAAAAAGGTGCCTCCCCTATTTTTTCTGAAGAAGAATATATGCAATGCCCATTTATTGAAGAAGCATTAAGCCATGAAACACAAAATTTAATTCGTGAAAATGGTATACGAAATATTGCCATAATGTCAATTGCTCCAACAGGCTCAATCTCTAATATTGTAAAAGGGTTTGAAATTGATGATAGTAACTATATAGGTGTATCTGGAGGAGTTGAGCCAATTTTTGCTTTATATTATACAAGAAGAACAGAATCATTTAATAAAAATGAATTTTATAAAGTATTTCATTCAACGGTACAGGCATATATTGATAAAATGGATTTACAAGATGAAGTAGATAATTCCGAAAAAGTTGAAGATATTTTACCTGAATATTTTAGTAGAACAGCTCATGAAATTAATCCTGACAAACGTGTTGTTATTCAGGGAAAAATTCAAAAATATATTGATCATAGCATTTCTTCAACAATTAATCTTCCAGAAGATGTTCAACCAGAAGTTATTTCTGATATTTATCTTTCGGCGTGGCAGAAAAAATTAAAAGGTGTAACAATTTATAGAGATGGTAGTAGATTCCCAATCTTAAGTACTGATGCAGGTGAATTAACAGAATTTCAAAAAATTAAAGATAAAGAGTTTCATATTACCATGAATGATAATCAAATTACAACTGCGAATGGTGAAGAAATAATTAAGTTACCTGATGGTTCTCTAACTACAGTATACCATTATGTCAAAAATAGCAGTGTTGGAATAGAGGAAGTTTTAACTAATACAAAATTTGAGGAAATTGAAGCATGATAAAAATTGGGGCTAGTGCAAAAATAAAAGAAGTCGCCACCACCAAAGAAAATCATTCTAGTAAAAATAAAGAAAAAGTAATTGTTTCGCAAAATACACCGAGTACAATCCGACCGGAAGTTGTTGATGCAAAAGTATATAAATTAAAAAGTGCATTTGTTAAAAATTCTGTATTTATAACTTTAAGTTATGTGAAAGAAAAAAATGAAATCAGACCTATTGAAATTTTTATAAATTCCAAAGATTTAACTAGGGCGCCTGAATATGTAGTATTGACACGTTTAGTTTCAGCTATTTTTAGAAGATCTAATGATCCAATGTTTATTTTAGAAGAGCTTCAAGGCATATTTGATCCTAATGGAGGAACTTTTAAAGAAGGAAAATATTATCATTCTTTTTATGCTGAAATTGCAGATGTAATTGAGAGGTTCTTTTTTGATGTTGGAATAATGGAAAGTCCAAATAATCATTCTATAAAAGATGATAGTCTTGCCAATGTCACTAAAAATGAAACCAATACAGATAATTCTGAATTTAGAATTTGTAATGAATGTAATAATAAAACTTTAAAAACTGAAAATGGTTGTGATATTTGCATGAGCCCTGAATGTGGATATAGCAAGTGTGATAAATAATTATTCCAATCTGGTAAGCATCTTTCCTTCCTCCTCCTCCTAGTTGCTTATCAGTATAGCGAAAAGCCCGGCCTTCCGGGCTTTTTGTAAATATAAAAACCCTCTCATTTGAGAGGGTTTTTATTAGTTGGTAGCCCGTAGGAGAATCGAACTCCTGTTACAGAGATGAAAACCCTGGGTCCTAACCACTAGACGAACGGGCCAACCTGTATAATAAATTTATATGGAATTTATTAATTTGAACAATTAAATTTTATCTATTTATAATTATATTAACAATTAATACAATATCTGAAATATTAAGTGTGTTATCATTATTTATGTCACTTGCTTGAAATTCATAATCATTAGGATCATTTGAATTTAAAATAAATGTAACTAATAATATTAAATCTTGAATATTTATTAATTCATCTGAGTTTACATCACCATTAATAATATTTGATTCTTCAATGATAAAATCCCAAATGCCTCTTCCATATGTTCCAAAGCGAGCTGTATTTAATTGAGGAATAAATTCAACAGACCAATATGTTTGATCTGGCGCAGATATGCCGGCTAAATCAACCCAAACCTCTTCCTCTGACAAATAAACATAAGGGCCTAGTTCCGTTGCTGCAAAATAATACATGTCATCAGGAGTACCTACAATTTTAAAAACAAGAGTGCTCGGTAATCCTTCACTGAAATTTGAAAAATTTTCACCATGATCATAGCTAATATAAATTGGAGGATTTGAATATCCTGATCCACCAATTAATATTTTTCCAGATATCGTTTGAGAAGGCCATATGGTAGAACCATAAAAATAATGAGCATTTGGACCATTAAATGATGAAGAAATTTCCCAATTATCACCATCATCAAAACTATGGTAAAAACTACCATTATCAGTTAAAACATATCGATGTTTAGGATCAATTGATGAGTAATTCATGGCTGATACTGTACCATTAAAATTAAATATTTCTTCATTATATGATATTGAATTGTTGTTTACTGTTAAATGAAATAAATGATTTCCATTTGTTAAACCACCACCACCTAAATATGCTTGATTAGGATTATATGGATCTTCCATGAGAGGCGCAAGCCATAGATGGCCAGAACCAGGAAAATCTAATGACAAGCTACCTCCACCTGTTACAGGATTTGAATAATATAAAGTGAATCCTGGGTAATTTGACCAAATGGTTTCGCCATCATCACCTGATATAAGGTGGCCATAATCTCCACTTATGGATTGGACAAAATCAAATATACCTTCTCCAGGAACGATACTGCGTTGAAAGCCCTGATCCTGACTACCGGCATAAATATTATAAGGGAAAGTGCGTTTTGTATAAGTAGAATAATATTGACTTACTCCTAAGCCATTCATGGAAATATTTTGAACTGATTCTAAATTATCATCTGAAAAATATAAACCTCCATCTGTAGAAATTAGAGCCACTTCATTAAATTCGGGATCTAGAAAAAAACGAATTTCAGGTATATCAGCATGAAGTTTAGATGATTCATTATCATAATATTCCCACCAATTATTTACTAAATTCCAAGAATTTCCTCCGTTAGTACTTTTAAAAGCTTCCATTCCTCCCCAGAAGACATAATCTCTATTTATATTACTACAATTAAAACTATTTTGTAAATTAAAAAACCATTGGGGTCTTTCACTGCGTTCAACCCAAGAATTACCACCATTTAATGATTGATATATTTTTTCTTCTATATGTGCATAGAAAAAAGGATAATTTGATCCCATTCCACCTGTTAATATAATTTCATTAGTTCCTAAAGAAGGAATATTTGATATGAATTCTAATTCATTTATATTATTTATTTTATAAAATTCATTATTATGTAAGATAAAGACATCCATATCAAAGTATCTAGAAGTCCATATATCATAATGATCTGCATTTTGATTTAAAGTAATAATTTTACTAAAATTTTGTCCATAGTCAGTAGATTTATAAATTGTGGCTACGGCATTCCAATTTCCTGTACCTTCAGTTGCTAGTAAATATATATTTTCATCTTTTGTCATAATGACTCTCTTTAAATAATTTCCACTCCAATTATTAAGAAAATCAAGCCCATTTGAATTTTGTAGAGTATTGCCTTCATCATCAGTAAAATAAAAGTTTTTATTATTGGCAATTAAAAGGCGTCTAGTATTATTAAATTCTGTGATACGCAAAAAGTGTATTCCTTTTATTTGAAAATAATCAGTTAAAGAAGTCCAGTTTTCACCAGCTAGGCTTCCACGCCAAATATTCCCTCCATCAGATGCGCAGTATATTTGATTATATTGCCAATCAATCTCAGCTGTTAATATGCGACCGGCTAAATTATTACTACCTCGTTCATGCCAATGACCATTTAGGCTCCTGCTTATGGTTTCTAATTGGGAATCATTTCCCCTTTTTTTATTTGTTAATAATGTTTGACGAATTTCTCGTACTTTATTAGTGCGCATTTTTCGATTTTCTTCATTCATTTTTTCCCAGTCATCATCTGGATGACTACGATGCATATTACGCATATATTCTTTTCTTTGATTTTTAAAATCTTTTCTTTTAGATTTTTTTAGATTAAATTCTGTAGGTACGGGAAGAAAACCACTTATTTTTTTTGATGTATTTTTATTAATTAATAGACTACCTATAATTTTAATAATAATACTAAATATTATGAATTTTTTTTTCATTAAATAATTTAATGGTTTTAATAAATCATCTGTGAATAGAAAAACATATTGTTACATTTATTAATCTTATGAATTTTATCTAAATATTTTTAAAAAATGATTAGGATGAATTATTTTTCTATTTTTATAAGAGAATTATTTCGAAAATATAATGTAGAAACAAATTTATTATTAATATATATCCAAGATTCAAAGCCCTCACTCTTTTCCTTGTATTTAGGTTTTCCTAAAATTCTTTCCACTTTTTCTTTTTTCATACCTAATTGTACTCCCTGCTCCTTCAAAGGAAGAGATTTGTGTTTTTCATTTTTGATATGTTCATTAAAATTAATATTTAACTTTTCTTGATTATTATTAATGATTTGTTTCATTTTAATTATATATGGGTCTAATTCCTTTTCTCTACTTGGTTGAATGTCAACTAAATAATTAAGTAGGTCTAAAACCATTAAAAGATCATTATCTTTAAATGAAAAATATGCGCCCTCCATCATTGTATTAATGATATTTTCAATTCTTTCATTTATTACAGGTTCAATTTCCGGGTAATAATTAAGTGCTATTTGAAAATCATTTATTGCACCAGAAAAATTATTAATTTTCATGTTTAAATTTGCTTTATCCATATGTAAACTAGCCATTACTTGGTTATATTTTATGGAAGTTGGATCATATTGTTTTGCAATATCAGCTATTTTTTTAGAATTAGTAATAGATAGTTTATTTTTATTATTTATTATACTATCTAATAATTGTGATGAAAGTAATTGGCGATTGGCTATTAATAATTCCTTTGTTGCTTGATTTGCATTTGCTTCTGCAGTGTCAAACCATTCAATTGATTTGTCATATTTAGCTGATAAGTAATATTCAATTCCAGTTTTTATTTGTTGATATACAATTTGTGATTCACAGTATTGTAGCATTTCTATTGCTTTTTTTCTATTTATATGACGTTGTTCTGCATCTAAGAATTTTTTAAAATTTTCAGATGCACCCATAAAATCACTTTCCATCATTAATGCATATGCAATATCACCATTTGTTTTATTGCCTCCAAATTGTACACCATAAGAAATAAAAATTCCAGATGATTTGATATCTAAGCCTTCTATCGGAGATAAATCATCTGGTGCATTAACTGATCCTAAATATAATCTATTCCATTTTGCTTCTATTCCAAGAGTATAGTTAAAATCAGCATTTTCCTGTTCAAATACTATTTTAGACCCTATTCCAAAACTTTCACTAAGTCCCACTCCTGTTATATTTTTTTTATTTCCAGCAGATTCATATACAGATATCGAGCTTATTCCCATTGAATGATATACATAATAAAAATGACTATATGATAATTGCCATGCTAAACTTGTATTGAGATTAAGTCCTATGGATTTAGGATGAAAAAAATATTCACCTTTATTTGTAGATTGATTCAACCATTTTTTCCCTGTTTCTGATGGTAATGATAAATCGGGTAAGAAATTTATTATTTGTAAACCTAATCCCATTTGAAGATCAACATAATTTTGATGGAATAGAAAGTGCGTAAGATTAGTTCTGAGCATGTCAAGTTCCATGAAAAATAATCGTCTTTTATTAGTTGATTGTATAATATTAAAGCCATATTGAGTAGAATCTAATAGGACGGGCATGTCATCAGCTGTAACGAGGGAAGAATTAAATGGTAAATTTGATGAATATTTATTCCCTCCATAATATAAGTAGCCTATTTTTACATCTAGAGGAGTAAAAATGATTGGTTCTCTAAAAGTCATTTTTTTCAACATTGAAAATTTACTTATTTCAGTAGGGGATTTTCCTTCAATTATTATTTGAGGGTATGCCATGGATATTACCCATGTCAAGAGATATGGGAACATAATTTTCACGGGTAACAATTTAAGATTATTTTATAAAGTGTAACAAGCAAGGTAATAATTACTTTACAATCTGTTACAGAAATTATTGTTATTATATTTAGATAAAGGAATAAATTATTTTTATTATGTATTTTTTATAATTGGAGGAATAATGTTACCTTATTTGAGATTATTATTTTTATTTAATTTTCTTTTCAGTCAAATAGATTATGAAACTGACATACAATCTATTTTTAATTTAAAATGTACTTCTTGTCATGGGAATTCTGCAGGATTAAATTTATCTTCTTATGATCATTTAATGGCCGGTGGCAATAGTGGAAATGTTGTCATTCCATTTGATCATGCTAATAGTGAATTATGGATAAGAGTTCAATCAGGACAAATGCCTCCAGGGAATTCGGATTTAACATTAAGTGAAGTCGATATGATTGCAACATGGATAGATGAAGGGGCTCTTAGTCAGCCTGGTTGCATGGATCCAGAGGCTTATAATTGTGAATCCAGCTTGAATGGTGATTATGTTACGGAGCTTGGTGGCATTCCATATGACAATAGTTGTGCTGATTGTAGTAGTGATGGCGTGTGTGATGGCTATTATGGTTCAGCTACGGAATGTTATTATAATCAAGCACCTGCTGCTTCAGAGATCACTTTTACCATTGATGCAAGTTCCATATCCTTGGATTGGTCTCAATTTACGCCACCTGCTTTGTCATCAGTTGTTGATTATAGAGTGGTTCGTTGTACGGGTGATAATTGTGCTCCTCCAAATA
>JAYZCM010000077.1:0-20625 GCA_036338305.1 Fidelibacterota bacterium
TTACACCAATCCATTTGCTGTTTATAATAAAGAGATTGTTTTAGAAAATGGAACTTCCATTTTTGGAAAAATTATTTATCAAGATCAAGATATTTTAAAAGTAGAAACATTAATTGGACAATTAATAATAGAACGAAATACGATAGTAAGAGTAATTAATCAAGTAAGTTCATATAATAAATTCAATGATAGTGGTTCTGACATAAGTGATGCTCAAAATGATTCTAGCATAATATCTGGGAATAAATTAATAAATAAAAAATCTCAAACTCAAACTGCACACTTAGTTTTAATTGGAGAAATATTAGAATCAAAGGATAATTCAGGCAACACAGTATTATCAGGTGAAGTGAAAAATATTGGCAATAAAAGAGCTGATTTTTCTAAAATAGTTTTTAACTTTAGAATGAATTGGCAGGGCGATACTAAAAATCTTGTTCAATTTATTGATGGCGTCACAAACACATTTACTACTGGTTTTTCTTCAGACAACAGTATTTTGCCGCATGCAATAGGTAATTTTAGTCTCATAATCCCAAAATCATTTGGCACATTTATAGGATATGATTATGAACTTGAATGGGATCATGATTATAATTATGATATTGAATGGGAACAATATGAAAAATAAATTTTATTTTATTTTTTTAATAACATTTCAATTATTTTCTCAAGAAAATAATATTTTATGGGATTTAGGCGTTATCATAGAAGCTCCAAAAAAAAAATTAAATGAAACACCTAATGGAAGAGCATTAATTTCTAATTCATTTATTTCGCCAACTTATAAATCAAATAAAAAGACTACAACAACATTTGAAAATATATATCACAATCAATTTCCTAAAAACGACATTAAACAAATAAAAACTATAATTACAAAATTAACAATTAAAGAATTATACCAACCTATCATAGATCTAATTAGAGAGCTAAATCTTGACGATTTTCAAGCCAATGAATTACATGAAATAAATTATTGGTTAGCAAATGCCTTTTTAAATACAGGCCAATATGAAATGGCAGAAAATATATTACTAAATAATTCTCAAAATGAAAATGATGATAAATCTAATTTTTTACTAGCAACAATATTTGAACACCAAAATAAAAGAAAAAAAGCTCAAAAAGAATATTTAAATTTTATCAAAAAATATCCTAATAGTGATTATAAAATGTCTGCATTAATTAAAGCTAGAATGCTTGATTAGTAATAAATCAATGTCACAAATAAAAAATAAATTTTTATTAATTTTATTTTTCAACATATGTTTTATTAATGCAAGCACTAGAGTCTCATTTTCTAGACCTGGAGAACTAATGCGAATTCCTGGTGTAGATTATTCCATTTCAAGAAAATTATTAACTATTAATCTTAGCCATGAATCACTATCAAATAAACAAGGGAATTCTAGTATTTCCTTAAATACAACAAGTAAATCTGGTGCTCAATATGGAATATCTCTTTATAATGGAGGATATGGTTTGTTAAATGATGCGGAAGCAGACCCTCTTAAAGCTACAGAGCTAGGCCTACATTATCAAAAAAACATTTATAACAATGGAAATATGGCAATTGATTGGGGCATACATGATATTACTTGGAAGGAAGGAAAATTTTCTACATCAGGACTTGATACTGAAAATGTATCTTTTTTTGCAGTTTTGAGTAATCAAAAAAATATTAAAAATTATATCATATCAACACATTTTGGTGTAAGTACTGGAAAAATTGTTCAATATTCACAATTAGAAAATATAGATAAAAAACAAACAATTGGAGCTTTTTTTGGCTTTCAATTCAAGACACCTATTTTAAGAAAAGAAAATGGTCTGACAATTTTAACAGAATTTGATGGTAAAGGACTTAATATTGGTCTACGCATCCCTTTCTTAAAACTATATCAAATAAGTCTAGGCATTACGCACTTTAATAATTTTGGGAACTATGGAACTGAAGATAAAAGTGGTACAGATGCAACTGCTTTAAAAAGCGACGCACCATCCATTGCTCTCGGATTAACAATCAATATTCCTAGAATATATAGTGAATTTTCAAATAATAAAAAACCATATAAAGTTAATAACTCAATTTATACTAAAACAGATTCTTCAATTCTATTTTATAATCCTATTTGTACTGATGTAGTAGAAAATTTAAAAGATTCAATCCGATTAGGAAATGGGTTGATTGAAAATTTAAAAGCACATAACGTAATGTTGCTTCATCAAGGGACTGTGCTTGTTGATTCAACTAGAAAAAATTCATTAAATGAAGAAATAAGTAAAATAAAGCAAAATGAAGCAATGAGACATTTATCTAGATCATTACGGTATTACTATAATGAACAATATAGAGAAGCTTTATCTGAAGTAAATTCTGCAATTGAAGCAAATCCAAAATTAGCAATTGCCTATGGAAGAAGAGGCTCCATATATTTTAAACTTGGAGATAAAAAAAGGGCCACATTAAATTGGAATGTAGCCTTACAATTAGATCCAGAATTTATTGAAATCTATGAAATGTTAAAAGCATATGATCAAAATTTGTTAAAATCAATTGAAATTAAAGAAAATTAATAAAAAATTTTAAAATTTTTAAATTATGAATTTTCTTGTATTAAATTTACTCATCCATAATTGGGAGCATTGTAATGACTTTTAAGCAGACAAGAGAAACTTGTTTACTATTTTTTTTAGCCTTTACTTTTATATGGAGCCAATATACTCCATTTTATTCGCATAAAACAGTCTTAGAAAATTCATACCATGAAAAAGTTGTTGCTACACTTTCTCGTTTAATTGATCGAGGAGATTTTATAGTAATTGTAAATGTAGAATCTTCAAACAGCCAAAATAAAAATAAAATATCCAACAAAGGAATAGAAAACGGTTATGCACCAATTCCTGGCTTGCCAACAGTGCCTACTCAAAATAATACCAATTCTAATAAAAGAAGCAATAAACAATTAGAAAGTGATTTTCAAATTAGTAAAGTCACCATAAATGTTGAATTGAATGAAAACATAGCTTCTGAAGAAATTGAAGAAAATATAAAATCATTAATAAAAAAAGCTGTTCCTGAAATCAAAGAATGTGAAGATTGCATAATCATTGATACAATTCAATTTTTACCAACAAAAAAATCAACTTTAGAAAATCAACTAGAAGAACTTCAGAAAACAGTCGAAACTTTAAAATCTGAAAATGAATTTTATGAAAATGAAAAAAGAAAAACAAAATTAGCTGAAACAGAAAAAAACTTTGAAGAAATACAAGAGAAATTAGCTAAAGCATTGGCTGCGGAAGAAATAAAGTATGAACAAATACAAAAGCAATTATCAGAATTAGAGAAAAAAGAACATGAACGCATTAAGATTGAGCAAGAAAAAAGGGATGCTGAATTACTTCTTTTAAAAGAAGAAAAAAAACTTCGTACTCAACAATTGTTAAAAGATAAAGAAGAGTCTGAAAAAAAAGTACAAAGAATGATGAATAGTAAAATTAGATCAGATTCTCTTATAATTAGTGAAGCAATGGATATGTATAAAAGTGTAATGAAACAAAAAGGTGGAAGCGACTTTGATAACGAAGCATTGCTAGGCATGCAAATTGGAAATAGTGGGCCAGGTATGATGAATGCTATAATTTTTTTAATATTAATTTTATTTATTATATTGCTTTTATTTTTTACATTAAATAAAAAAAATAAAACCATATATCTAAAACCAAAAACAAAAAAAAAGTCCTCTAAAAAAGATAAAAAAATAAAAAATGAAGACGCAACAACAAATGAACAAGTTAATCAAGTAGAAGAAGTGAATAATAAATCAACATATCAACAAGATGATGATAGCATTCGATCAGAATTTAAATCATTAAGACAAACAGCCGTTTCTTTGACTGTGGGTGAAAAAGAAAGTGCAACGAACCTAATAAAAGATTGGCTTGATGATAATCCAAATAAATCAAATGATTCAGAATAATCATAATAAACAAATAACATGAAAACAATTGAAGAATTAACAGGATATGACAAAGCTGCAATAATCTATGATATATTAGGAGATTCAGTAGCGATAAATATGTTTAAAGATATTCCTGAGGCAGAACTTTATGAATTAAGAAAACATGCAAGCAAAATAAAAAGAGAAGTATCCATAAGAGTTAAAAAGGATGTTTTAGATGATTATTATTTTAAAATGCTTTCTGCAGAAAAAGACAAGCAAGTTTCTTTAAATGAAAATATGTTTGATTTTTTAAATGATTTAAATGATGAACAATTATTTGCATTGCTTTCCAAAGAAAAACCTAATGTCATAGCGCTTGGATTAGATCAAATTGATCAATCAAGACGTATGCCAATATTATCTAAATTAAATCAAGACATTCAAACAGAAACTGTTTTGCAAACAGGAGATTTGACTGAGATTCCCCTTGAAACAGTAATACACATTGCCAAGGATTTAAAAAAGAAAGTTTCATTCTTACCAGGGCCAGTTAAATTTTCTAGAGGGGGCGGAAAATCTGTATCAGAGATGCTATCATCCATGTCTGAAAAAGATGCAGATCAATATTTGAATAAAATGAAATTAGACGACCCTGATTTATATGAAGATGTAAAAAAATATTTTCTTTTATTTGATGACATTGTAATAATGCCCGAAAAAACAGGATTTGCATTTTGGGGAGATCAAGGCATTGATTTAAAAACTATGGCAAGAGCATTAAATGATTATGAATCTGATACCATTGAAAAACTAACTACTTATTTACCAACAAAAAAACAAGATCGATTTAAACGAGCTATAAAATTATTGGAAAATGAATCATTATCAAAAAATGAAATTGATGATGCAAAAAAACAAATTAAAGATTTATTGCAATCAAAAATTAATGCAAATGAAATAAAAATTGATGATGTGTTGGGAAATGCTTCTTAAAAATATTTTTTCAAATATTGCCCTGTAAAAGAACCTTTTATCTTACTTATATCTTTAGGTGTACCTTCTGCCACAATTGTTCCTCCTTTAATTCCACCTTCAGGTCCTAAATCAATAATCCAATCAGAAGATCTAATAATATCTAAATTATGTTCTATCACTATTACAGTATTACCCTTATCAACCAAATCATGTAAAACATTTAATAACATTTGTACATCTTCAAAATGTAAACCCGTTGTTGGTTCATCTAATAAAAACAAGGTCCTGCCTGTTGCAGCTTTAGATAATTCTGTTGCTAATTTAACTCTTTGAGATTCACCACCAGATAATGTTGTAGCCTGTTGACCTAAACGTATATATCCTAAACCTACATTATTTAAAGTATCTAATTTCCGTTTTATTTGAATATGGTTTGAGAAAAAAAATGAAGCTTCTGATATTGTTAATTCTAAAACTTCTGATATTGTTTTTCCTTTATACGTTATTTCCAATGTTTCTCTATTATAACGTAAACCCTTACACTCTTCACATTGTACATACATATCTGCCAAAAAATGCATTTCAATTTTAATTAATCCTGCACCTTGACATGCTTCACATCTCCCACCCTTTACATTAAATGAAAATCTACCTGGCTTGTAACCTCGAATTTTAGATTCTGGTAATTGGCAAAATAAATCTCTAATATGTGTAAATAATCCTGTATACGTCGCAGGATTAGATCTTGGAGTTCTTCCAATAGGTGATTGATTAATATCAACAATTTTATCTAAATATAAAAGACCATTAATGGAATTATATTGTAAAGGTTTTTTTATTGAAGCATATAACTCTCTTGATATTAAAGGAAATAATGTTTGATTAATTAATGTTGATTTTCCAGATCCAGAAACTCCAGTTATGCTAATAAACTTACCTAATGGAAATTTTACTGAAATATTTTTCAAATTATTTCCACTTGCACCAGATAAAGTCAGATATTTATCAGTCCTTTCATTTGATCTTCTTTTTATATGTAATTTTTTTTTCCCAGATAAATATTTTCCAGTTAATGATTTCTTGTTTTTAATTATATTTTGAGGAGTATCTGCTGCTACAACTTTTCCACCTTCAAGACCTGCTTTTGGTCCCATGTCTATCACCCAATCAGAAGCCATTATGGTATTTTCATCATGTTCAACAACAATAATGCTATTACCTATGTCTCGAAGATGATGTAACGTCTTAATTAATCTATCATTATCACGTTGATGTAGCCCTATCGTTGGTTCATCCAATACGTATAAAACGCCCATAAGCTGTGAACCAATTTGAGTTGCCAAACGTATTCTTTGAGATTCACCGCCAGACAAAGTATTTGCAGATCTATTCATTGTAATATAGTCTAATCCAACATTAACTAAAAAAGTTAATCTAGATTTAATTTCCTTTATTATTTGTTCTGCAATTTCTAATTTTCTTTTATTTAATGACAATTCATTAAAAAAAACTAATAAATCTCCAATGGTTTCTTTAGTTAAAAAATTAATATTCTTATCATTAATTGTAACAGCAAGACTAGCCTTTTTCAATCTAGCGCCTTTGCAATCGGGACAATCTTGAACTGCCATGAATTTTTCAATCCATTCTTGCATACGCGTAGAATTTGTTTGAGAATATCTTCTTTCTAAATTTGGAATTATGCCTTCAAAGCTACCTTTATATTCTCCTTTAAACTTCTCTGAAGAATATGACATTGTTATTTTTTTTTCAGATGAAGTGCCAAATAAAAGAACTTTTCTTACATCTTCTTTTAAATCTTTCCATGAAGTTGTAAAATTAAAATCATAATGAAATGCTAAACTTTTTAAAATAGAACTATACCAGTTCCCACGAGGTTGCTCACCTATTGGAATAATACACCCTTGAACTAATGATTTTTTTTTATCAGGCACAACTAAATCTGGGTCAATTGACACCTTTGTTCCAATTCCATCACAAGAACTACAAGCTCCAAATGGAGAATTAAAAGAAAATGCTCTAGGTTGTAGTTCATCAAAAGAAATGTCACATTTAGGACATGAAAAAAATTCACTATATAAATGTTCTTTTTTACCTATCTCATTAATTATAACTAAACCATTTCCTACTTTTAAAGCCAATTCTATTGAACCAGTCAATCTATCTTTAATATTTTCTTTAATTATTAATCTATCAACTATAACTTCAATAAAATGCTTTTTATTTTTTGTTAATTTAATTTCATCTGAAAGATTAAATTCTTTCCCATCAATACGAATACGAACAAATCCTTCTTTAGAAATTGAGGACATAACATCTTTGAATTGCCCTTTTCTTCCTCTTACAACTGGTGCTAACACTTGAAATTTAGATTCTTTTTCAAATGATAAAATATTATCAACAATTTGCTGCACAGTTTGTCTTTCAACATCACCTCCACAAGAATAACAATGCTGATTGCCAATTCTTGCAAATAAAAGCCTTAAGTAATCATATATTTCTGTAATTGTTCCAACTGTTGATCTGGGATTTCTGCTAGAAGTTTTTTGTTCAATTGAAATGGCAGGAGATAAACCTTCAATATAATCAACATCTGGTTTTTCCATTAAGCCTAAAAATTGACGAGCATATGCAGATAAAGATTCCACATAACGCCTTTGTCCTTCTGCATAAATTGTGTCAAATGCCAACGATGATTTTCCTGAGCCAGACAAGCCTGTAATAACAACTAACTTATCCCTAGGAATTTTAATATCAATATTTTGCAAATTATGCTCTCTTGCACCTTTTACATAAATATTATTTTCTTTTTTCAAATTGGTTTTTTCTTTCATTTTTCGCAACTTCTAACCTAATAACTTTATTAATGTTGAAAAAGAACTATTTATCATATAAATATTGTTATGTAAAATTGATTTCTTTTCAAACAGATTAATTAAAGTAATTTTACACCTTATGAAAAATCTTAAATACATTATATATCTACTTTTGTTTTTTATCTTATTATACGGATTTCGGCAAAATGAAGTAAAAAACCAATTTCAAAAAATGAAAACATTAACTCAAATAATTCGTTTGGTTAATGAAAATTACTTTGAAGATGTTGATATGGATGATATAATGGAAGGTGCAATTATTGGTTTACTTGATAGATTAGATCCTCACTCTAGTTATATTAGCTCTGAACAATTAGAACTAATTAATGAACAATTTGATGGTGAATTTGAAGGAATTGGGATAGAATTTAGTATTTTAGAAGGATATATTACTGTTATTTCTCCCATACCTGGCACCCCATCTGATAGAGCCGGGCTTCAATCGGGAGATAAAATCGTCCGCATTAATGATGAATCTGCATATAAAATAACACAAAAAGATGTAATGGAAAAATTAAGAGGTAAAAAAGGTACCTCTGTCGATGTTACAATTTCTAGAGAAAACTTGGAAGAAAATTTTGATGTTACCCTTGTTAGAGATAAAATTCCAATAGTAAGTGTTTTAGCAAACTTCATGATAAATGATGACACTGGATATATAAAAGTTAATCGTTTTTCTCGAACAACAGCATTAGAAATAGAAGAAGCTTTAACAGATTTAGAAAATAAAGGCATGAAACAACTTCTTTTGGATTTCAGAAATAATGGTGGAGGAATGATGGATCAAGCAATTAAAATAATAGATATGTTTGTTTCTTCAAATGACACCATATTATTTACAAAAGGAAAAATTGCTAATTCTAGTGAAGTGTATTATGCTAAAAAAAATAGAGCTGATAAGAAGTATCCAGTAATAGTTTTAATTAATAGAGGATCTGCAAGTGCAAGTGAAATTGTTTCAGGTGCTTTTCAAGATTTAGATAGAGGATTAGTAGTTGGAGAAACAAGCTTTGGAAAAGGTTTAGTACAAAGACAATATCTATTAAGAGATGGTTCAGCTGCACGGATTACAATAGCACGCTATTATACGCCTACGGGGAGACTAATACAAAGACCATATGATAATGTAGCAGATTATTATACAGATTTGATTTCAGATAATAGAGAGGTTGAAGATTCAACTTTATCAGATAGGCCAATCTTTCATACAAAAAAGGGCCGAAAAGTATATGGTGGTGGAGGTATAACTCCTGATATTTTTTCTGAACAAAAATTAGATTTTAATAAAAGTGTACGTGAAATTTTAACACATCCTGATAGATTAACTTTTAAATATTCAGAGCAATTGAAAAAAAACATAATTAAAACATATAAAAGTTATTCACATTTTAAAACTAATTATCAAATTAAAGGTAAGAAAAAAAAGGACTTCATCAAATGGTTGAAAAATCAAGATATAGATTTTTTAGAAGAAGAACTTGATTCAGATTGGGATTATTTGGAAAATAGAATATTAGCTGATATTGCAAGTAGTATTTGGGGAAAAGAATATATGTTTAAACAGTTATTAATACAAGACAATCAAGCTCAAGAAGCAATGCAACATTTTGATGAAGCTAGAGAACTATTTAAACAATAATAAATTTGCTGTATTAAATGTCTTTTTTTCATTAATATTGTCCTCTTTATTACATATGAATAATTTTAACTAATTACTTAATTAAAAAGGAATAACATAATGGTACAATTATTTGTTGATGGTGGGGGATTTATGATTCCCATTTTACTTATTTTTATCATTGGACTAGCTTTTGTGATAGAACGTTTATATCATTTAATAAAAGGATTGTCTAGTGATGAAACCTTTGCAGAAGAAATTGCCAATACTGTCAAATCTTCTGGAATAGATTCTGCCAAAACACAATGTGAAGATGCTCAAGGTCCTGTAGCAAATTTATGCTTAGCTGCATTAGATCGTGCACATTTGGGAGCTAAAGAAGCAGAACATGCGCTAGATTATTCAGGTAGCATTGAAATGGCATCAATGGAAAAAAACATGACATGGATATCTCTTTGTATTGCCACAGCACCAATGCTAGGATTTTTAGGAACAGTGTGGGGTATGATTCAGGCATTTAATGACATAAAAATGGCAAATGACATTTCACCGGCAGTTGTGGCTGGAGGAATTTCCGTAGCGCTACTTACTACAGCATTTGGTCTCGTTGTAGCTGTTGTATTACAAATTTTTCAAAATGCAGTAATGTATATTATTGATAATCAAATCGTTACATTACAAAAAAGTACAACTGCTTTATTACATGCAATTAAGGATAGCAATAAAAACTAATATTCATGATACAAAACTCTAGACGTCCTGCTCAAGAAATAAATTCATCATCCATGGCAGATATTGCTTTTTTGTTATTAGTTTTTTTTCTAGTTACAACAACTATCTCAATGGATAAAGGAATTAGTTTAGTATTACCTTCTGAAGGTAATGAACTAGAAGTTAACAAAAAAAATATTGTAAATATTTTAATGAATGAAAGTGGTAAAGTGCTATTAGATGACAAACCCACTCGAGTAAAGGACATAAAGGTTTTAGTGGAGCGAAAAATTGCAGGAAATCCAAATTTGATTTTTTCTGTTCAAACTCATCCACGAACTAAATACCAAGATTATTTACGTATTCTTGATCAATTAAAAGAAGCAAAGGCAACTAAAATTTCAATTGCCAATCCACCTCCATTTTAATTATGAAAATTAAAAGAAAAACTCATACAAGTAGAGAAATATCAACAGCATCATTGCCTGATATTATTTTTATGTTACTCATATTTTTTATGGTAACAACGGTTATGCGTGAATATGAAGGTCTTGATGTATTGATGCCCCGAGCTAAAATGATTGAAAAATTAGAAAGCAAACGACATACATCATATATCTGGGCAACAAAAGATGGACTCATTTCTGTGGATGATAGAATAATAGACATTAATGCTTTATCTAATATTATGTATGCTAAAATAGCAAAAGATCCAAAAATTACAGTTTCTTTAAAATCTGATGAAAAAGCTACAATGAAACTCATAACAGATATTCATACTCAATTAAGAACTGCTAATGCTTTAAAACTTAGCTATTCTGCTTTAACAAAAAAACCTGGCTCATGAGAATAGATCCATTAATTGAACATTATCCCATAAGAATACGTGAAGTCACTTTAGGCGTCATTTTATTCTTAACATTTACATTTTATTTTTTTCCAAGATTTTTAGGTGAAGGAGAAAAAATTAATTTTACAATTGTAGATGAAATTGAAACTTTTGACATCCCTCAAACTGAACAAATAAAAATACCAGAACCTCCAGCCAGACCTTCAGTCCCTGTAGCCTCAGAAGATGAATTTTTTGATGAAGACATAACAATTGAAGATACTGATTTTGATGATTTTGATGATTGGGATGCTCCTCCTCCTCCTCCATCTGAAGGTCCTAATGTAAAGTTTATTCCATATGATAAACCTCCCAAGCCTGTCATTCCAATTAGACCATTATACCCTGAAATCGCTCAAGAAGCAGGAATTGAAGGAACAATATATATTCAATTTTTTATAGATAAAAAAGGCAATGTAACAGAGGCATATGTAATGAAAGGCATCCCAAACACGGGATTAGATGAAGCCGCATTAAATGCTGTAAAAAAATCTAAATGGAAGCCTGCTCAACAGCGTGATAAAAAGGTGGGTGTTTGGCAGACAGTACCTGTCAAATTTGAATTAACTTCAAATTAAAAATTTGCTTTAATTAGCTCTCTATTTAATCTAGAAATATTTTCTACTGAAATTTCTTTAGGGCATTCAACTTCACATGCAGATGTATTTGTACAATTTCCAAAACCCTCTTCATCCATTTTTGTAACCATTTGCATTACTCTCTTTTCACTCTCTACTTGCCCTTGAGGTAATAATGCATATTGTGAAACCTTAGCACCAACAAATAGCATTGCAGAAGAGTTTTTACATGTAGCTACACATGCCCCGCATCCAATACATTCAGCAGAATCAAATGCTTTATCCGCATTTTCCTTTGCAATTGGAATGCTATTTGCATCTGGGGCCGCTCCAGTATTAATTGAAATATATCCCCCTTTTTCCATGATTCTATCAAAAGAAGTTCTATCTACAACTAAATCCTTAATTACTGGAAATGATTTTGCTCTCCATGGCTCTACTATTATGCTATCTCCATCATTAAAACTTCGCATGTGTAATTGGCATGTCGTAACGCCTTTAAGAGGTCCATGCGCTCTACCATTTATCATCACACCACATGTACCACATATTCCTTCTCTACAATCATGATCAAAAGCAATTGGATCTTTATTTTCTCTTATTAAATTATTATTTAGCATGTCTAGCATTTCCAAAAATGACATGTCTTTAGTTACATTGTTTACTTCATACGATATAAATTCACCATTTGAGTCCCTTTTATTTTGACGCCAAACTTTTAAAGTAATATTCATTATTTGTAACTCCGAGTTGTAGGTGTTACTTCTTCAAAATTTAAATTTTCTTTAACTAAATGTTCATTTTCACCTTCTTTATAAGTCCATGTCGATACAAATGCAAAATCATCATCATTCCTTTTCGCTTCATTTTCTTCTGTTTGATATTCTTCTCGAAAATGACCGCCACAAGATTCTTCCCTACTAAGTGCATCCATTGCCATCAATTCCCCTAACTCTAAAAAGTCTGCCAAACGACTTGCTTTTTCTAATTCAGGATTATATTCAGAAATTGAACCTGGAATTTTTACATTTTTCCAAAATTCATTTTTAAGAGAAGAAATTAATCCCATTGCCTTATTTAATCCATCTTTATTTCTAGCCATACCAACATATTCCCACATAATTTTTCCAAGTTCTTTATGTATGTCATCAACCGTTTTACTTCCTTGAATATTTAACATTTTATTTAACTTCAATTCTGTATCATTAATGGCACTTACAAACTCTTTATCATTTACATCTACTTTTCTTAAATCAGCATTAGCCAAATAATCACCAATAGTATAAGGAATAATGAAATAGCCATCAGCCAAACCCTGCATGAGTGCGCTTGCACCCAATCGATTAGCTCCATGATCAGAAAAATTTGCTTCACCCAAAACATGTAATCCTTGAATGCTTGACATTAAATTATAATCAACCCATAAGCCTCCCATTGTATAATGAACGGCAGGATATATGCACATAGGTGTTTCATAAGGATTTTTTCCAGTTATTTGCTTATACATGTCAAATAAATTTCCATATTTTTCTGACACCCATGTCTTACCGTTTCTATTGATCACATCAGCAAAATCCAAATAAACTGCCAATTTAGTCGACCCTACTCCAAAGCCTTTATCACACATTTCTTTTGCTCTTCGAGAGGCCACATCCCTTGGAACCAAATTACCAAATGAAGGATATAATCTTTCAAGATAATAATCCCTTTCATCCTCTGGAATGTCTCTAGGGTCCCTGTCATCATTTTGTTTTTTAGGAACCCATACTCTACCATCATTTCTCAAACTTTCACTCATTAAAGTAAGCTTAGATTGATGATCACTAGATACAGGAATACAGGTTGGATGAATTTGAGTAAAGCAGGGGTTTGCAAAACATGCACCTTTTTTATGAGCCCTCCATGATGCCGTTACATTAGACGCCATGGCATTAGTAGAAAGATAGAAAACATTTCCATATCCACCTGTAGCCAAAATTACTGCATCTGCAGAATGTGATTTTATTTCACCAGATTCTAAATTTCTAGTAACTATTCCACGAGCTTTACCATCAACTTTAATTATATCCAACATGTCATGGCGAGGAAAAAATTTAACTTTTCCCATATCCATTTGACGTATCAATGCAGAGTATACACCTAATAATAATTGTTGCCCTGTTTGCCCTCTTGCATAAAAAGTTCTAGAGACTTGAGCACCTCCAAATGAACGATTATCCAAAAGACCACCATATTCTCTTGCAAAAGGAACTCCTTGTGCAACACATTGATCAATTATGTTATTGCTAATTTCTGCAAGGCGATGAACGTTTGCTTCTCTAGAACGATAATCTCCACCTTTAATGGTATCATAAAACAATCTATATATGCTATCACCATCATTTGGATAATTTTTTGCTGCATTTATTCCTCCTTGAGCAGCTATGCTATGAGCACGCCTAGGAGACTCATGGTAAGAAAATGCTTTTACATTATATCCTAATTCTGCCAAAGTTGCAGCTGCAGACCCTCCCGCCAAACCAGTTCCTACTACTATTATATTATATTTTCTCTTATTGGCAGGATTGACAAGCTTTAGATTAAACTTATGTTTAGTCCATTTTTCAGCTAAAGGACCAGATGGTATTTTAGAATTTAAAGACATTTAATTATCCCAAAATAAATTGCAATTGAAATGAATGATGCAGGAATAAAAAACCAAAACAATAAAGCTATCATATCTATGAAAAATTTATATTTTACATTTGTGATGCCAAAAGTTCTAAAGGCAGATTGAAATCCATGTTTAAGATGAAAACCAAGAAATGATATTCCTAAAATATAAATAATTGTAATGATTGGATTAGAAAAACCAACACTACTTGCAGTCACAATAGAATAATAGTCCATGTCATTCCCATGTGTTTTTTGAAAAATTCTCCAAAATGTAGAAAGATGAACAATTAAAAAGATTAAAACAATGCTACCAGACAATCCCATGTTTCTACTAAAAAATGAACTTGTTTCATTGGTACTTGATTCATAATTATTAGGGCTGGCAGATTTATTTTCTCTTGTCAATCTAAAACCATTAATAATGTGAATTAAAAAAATAATGGTTAAAATGACTTCTGCACACCTTATGATAGGCTTCATCATTGATAATTTCATGACATATGAATTAAAGACATCAGCCCCACCAAATAACATGAGATTACCTATTAAATGAGTAACTAGAAAAAAGCATAATAAAATTCCCGTAGATGCCATGAGAATTTTTTTTCCAATGGAAGATCGAAAAAAATCATTAAAAGAGTTCATTTTAATATTTTATCATAATTATTAACGTGAAATCGACATACCAACGCCGATACTTATTAATCCAAAAATCATACTACTTAAAATGTAAATGATTGCTAATTTTAATTGACCTGATTTTAACATGGTAAAAGTTTCAAATCCAAATGTTGAAAAGGTAGTAAAGCCACCAAGAATTCCTATTACCATAAATTCTTTTAAAGGTAATTCAGTATTTCTATCAAACCCCAAACTAAAAAAAAATCCAATTAAAAAACAACCCACAACATTAACAAAAAATGTCCCAAAAGGAAATCCAGCTTTAAAAAATTGTAATGTCCACATGCTAATTACATGGCGAAAAGATGCACCAATAAAACCACCCACGCCCACAGCTAGGATTTCCTTCATTTAAACATTACTAAAAAGGAATGTCATCATCAGAAAAAGGTACTGCAGCTGGACTATCTGCTACTTCACCTTCAGCTGGAGATGGGGAGGGCACTGTAAAGCCTTCATCTTCCACGCCTGCAGAGGGGGTCATTATTTCTTGACCATATTCTTTTATGGCAAGTTGAGCTAATTCATCTTTAAGTTCACGATCAGCCCAAATGGTATCACGATATTCATCGTCATTCCCTTTTTGACTAGGGAAGCCAACAAATAATCCATTTATGCCTTCAACCAATTTAAAACCTTTTAATGTAAATCCCTCAGATGTCTGAAGGTCAAAAAATGCTCTTATTTTCCCCCAACTCCCTTTTGTCATTCGATCAATTTTCATATATATGTCCTCCTTTAATTTAAATAAAATTTACAGATTTAATGGATTGCATTGGAATCATTTTATTAACATGGTTCTAAACTTTTTAGTTTTATCATTTATATTCATTCTAATCAAATAAATTCCGCTTGGTTCATCTGAACCATCCCAAATAACTTCATGAACGCCTGCTTCTAAATTAAACATTGATTTTTCATCAATTAATCTTCCCTGAATGTCATGGATCTCCATAAGCACATTTGATTTTTCAATTATTCCAAATACAATTTTAGTAACTGGATTATATGGATTAGGATATGGGTCATTAACAAATATTTTTTCTGGTATCATGTCATATGTAAAATCAATTTCACCATTTGACACTTCCCCATTGAAACCAATTATTTCATATTCTAAAACAAATGAATTCAATTCATGGTTTTGTAAACCCATGTTAAATAAATTAACAAATCTATCATTAATAGGCATAAAGGAGCCTATCACCCAATCATGAATACCTAGAATTTCATCAAATTCAACAAAAACAACATCAAAATCTGATTCTAAAACTGAATTTTTAACTTTAACATTTGAATCTTTAACATTTAAACGAAACCATGCTCTTTTTATGTCTCCAGGATAATCTTCAAAATTAATAATCATTTGATTATCAATGAAATCATATGACAAATCATAATCAACGGTTACATTGGATTCCATTTTTCTATATAATCCATTGGTTTCATAATCCCAATTCCACATTTGTACAAAACCCATTAAATCATGTATGTCATAATCTCCATCATACCCAAAATCTGTTGCCTGCAAATACGGAGGAACACCTGTCCACGGACCAAGTTCATGGCTATAATCTTCTGTTTTCCACACTTGCAAAAGTGCATCTAAATCGTATTGATCCACATCTCCATCTGGCTCAAAATCTGCCATTAATGCTACGTTTAAAATAATATTTTCCATATTTTCATTTTGAAAAGTATCTCCCCCATCAATAATGGGAATTCCATTTTCATTTGCATCCAAACAATAGGTGCTATTAAAAATATTAAGACTCGGATCACTTAATATGCCGCAAGGATTAATGGTGATTTCAATTTGATCATTAGAAATTAATGGCTCAACTAATATTAACTCTATGATATTGTCTGCAGGGAAAGATGTAGTAAAATTAATATTGGTTCCATCATGTGATTCAACTTCAATTCCACCTGATTGATAATTTACTGGAGCCGTAAAATAAAAACGAATTGTATTGGTATTTATGTCAACAAGACCTGATGCAGATGGAGAAATGATATCAAGCCTGGGTAGACAAACTTCTGATGTTCCATCACAACTCCCGCAATACAGATCCATATGTGGACATGTAACTGAATCATAACCAGCGCTGCAATCTGTATTGGGACCATTGCAGATTCCACACACATCGAAATCTTCATTTATTACTTGATCGGTTAATCCACCAGCACAAACACCACAAGCATCTATTTCTGCAGTTCCACAATTAGAGCCACTACATTCAAATAATGTTCCTATCTTACAATCTCCATTGCAATCCATGTTTTGACATAAACCATTTGTACAATTTGCAATAAAACCATCACCACCACATTCACCACATTCATCTCTTAGCTGATTATCAGGACAAGCATCACTTGAATCCGTATTATCGGAAACATAACCAGCACAATCACCTTCCAATGGGGGATAATCTTCACAATATTGTTCTGCACACACTACATTAGGATTGCCAAATCCGTTTAAATTAGCATCTTCATAATATGATATAAATGTTGAATTTTGATCATCATTACTTGTAGTTATGCAATCAGGAAATGGTGGGCAAAATAAATTTCCATTAAATTCAAAATTATCAGCATATGTAGACACATTAACATAAGTCAAATCACAAATATTATTTGGAATTAATCCGTGGAAATTATTATTCCCAATGTTAAACCATTTTAAAAATGAAAAATCTGAAAAGTCCAAAGTATTGGATAAAATATCTGAAAAAAGATTATTTTCCAAGTCAATGGAAATCAAATTATCCATGCCCCAAAATGATGCTGGAATATTTCCCGTTAAATCATTGTTTTTAAAATTTAAATGCTTTAATCCTTGAATATTTCCAATATTTGCAGGTAAACCCCCTGTTAAATTTGTATTGTCAGTTAAAAACAAAACATCCAAATCTGTAAGTGTTACAAGTTCATCAGGAATGGTTCCTTCAAAACCCATTCCAACCATTATGAGTGTATCTAACTGATTTAAATTTCCAACGCTAGAAGGAAGTGTTGTATTCAAAACATACGGACAAACATCATCACAATTTGAAAGATCGCCTTCTAATTGAGGAAATATTGAAAGATCCATGCTACTACAGCAAAAACTATTTAATCTTGTGTCATTCCATGTTTGATATCCTAATTTCCATGGATCTAAATTTGAAGGTGGTTTTTCAACTCCTGCTGAGTTTGCAATTAAATCTTCTAAAAATTGTAAATCATCATTATTGTAACACCCTATATATCCCTCATCTAACACTGACGTTTCTCCACTTTCACAATAATTTGCACAACCTTCATTATCTTGTGTACCAACATCTTCTTCCGTCATACAATCCGGATATGGTGGACAAAAATTATTCTGATCTAACCTTAAATTATTTACACTTAAAAGATTACAAAATGAATCAGGTATAAGACCTGATAATGAGTTTTTATGTAGATTAATAATATTAGTATCTTCCAAATTGCCAAATTCTTCCGGCACAGACCCTGAAAACGAATTTTCATAAAGATATACTATATTAAGCTGTGACAGATTTCCAATTTCAGAAGGTAAATTTCCTGAAAAATTATTATTATGAAGATTTAATATTTCAAGCTTACTTAAATTTTCAATTGATGATGAAATCTCTCCCGAAAAATCATTATCATGTAAATTAAGTTCTGTTAATTCTATCAATGAAAAAAGTGCTTCAGGTAAACTCCCTGATAATAAGTTATCATGAAGCCTGATGGTAGTAAGCTTAGATAAATTATAAATTTCTGAAGGAATAGTGCCTGTTAATGAATTACCTCCAAGATTTAAAAAATCAAGCTCTGAAAGTGCTCCAATTTCTGAAGGAATAGGCCCAGAAATCATACAGTTTGTACATATCCAAGATGTAAGTCTCCCATCAGAATTCCAATCTTGATCACCCAATGTTATTACATCCGCATATTCACTAGCAAATCCAGAATTATTTGCAATAATAGATAATACATCAAGATCAGAATCATTATAACAAGATTCACTATCTACAGGACTCTCATTTACTTCACAATCCGGACAATTACTTGTATCTTGCATATCCATGACGTCTGAATCTAATATGCTAGAACAATTGGCATCATTCTCACAAAATTTATTTGAAGACAAATCAATGCTAAGCAAACCAGTAAGATTACAAAGGGTGCTTGGTATTATTCCTGTTAACTGATTATTTTGAAGTTGTAATTGTAAAAGATTGGACAAATTGCCAATTTGAGATGGCAATGTGCTAGATAATTGATTAGAATTTAGCCAAAGTACCGTTAAACCTGTCAAACTTCCAATCTCATCTGGAATAGAACCTGATAAATTATTATCATTAATTTTCAATGTAGATAATAATGTTAAATTGCCAATTTCATTTGGGATGGATCCTGTAAGTGAATTTCCATCTAACCATAATGAAGTAAGAGACGCCATATTGCCAATTTCCATTGGAATTGACCCTGTCAAATCATTATTTGATAAAAATAAACTTTGAAGTGCTGTTAAATTTCCGATCTCTGATGGAATTGCCCCTTTCAAGTCACCATTGTTCCATATAAAAGCCGTCAACTTCCCGTCAGCATTCCATACTTGACTACCCATGCCAATTACATCTTCATATTCTGCACTAAGTTCAGAATTTGAAGCAAATGCTACAAGGGCATTCAAATCATTTGCATTATAACATGTGCCTCCAACATCAGTCTGGTCTGAATCACAGGCAATCAAATAAGTTGATACCATGAAAATAAATAAAATAAGGTTTTTAATCATCTTCATTGTATGATTATAGTAGCATTAGCTAATGATTGAAAAGCTTTTGTAATTGTAGGACTTGAACTCTCAATGTAAATGGAATGATCATCCGAAAACTCATGCCAAGGACAAAGACCTGTTTCTGAAGAAAGATCTAGTTCTAATTCTAGCAAACCAGAAGCTTTTGGTGTAAATGTAAGTTCAACAAATGATCCATTTTCAGATAATCCCACGCCCTCATCTTGAGCTATTCCCAAAGTTAAAAGCACCCTTCCAATCTCCATATTATTTTCTTCTATCAAAACACTTTCTTCTACATTTAAAAATAATGTGCCTGAAGAGGATGAAGTGAAGTCAACTAAATCTTTGTCATAAGAAAATTCGATCTCAGCGCCTACGAGATTGGTAATTTCTTGAACATGCACTTCAATGGTGAATGGAGTAGTAGAAGAAGCTTCTAAATAAGATGGAGAAAAATAAATTGCATTTCCCGTAATTCCAGAATTTGAACCTCCTGCAAATGGATTGTTTAATTCGGGCTCTTCTGAACAAGAAGATAAAATTATTACTAAAATAAAAAATATGAAATGAAAAATAGTTTTTTTCAATTTAAAATTTTATTTGTAATGACACCTGTCTATCTGGTGTAAATGAAATATTAAATCTATTTTTGCCATTATCCGCATAATTATATCGAAGTTTTCTAACATCATAAAGATTATATGCCCAAATAGCTACGGATGATGTTAGAAAACCATAAAATTGCATTTGAGCAGATTTTAAAGCATCATGATCTGTCAAATATTGTGCTTCAACTTGAGAATATGGAATGCCAGAACCTAAAGTCCATCCATTATATGAAGCTTCTGACGCTGAATAGTCATCACTAGC
>JAYZCM010000078.1:0-15514 GCA_036338305.1 Fidelibacterota bacterium
TACTATTCTATAAAATGGTCGTTTTCTCCGACCCATTCTTTTTAATCTTAATTTAACTGCCAATCACTCATCTCCTATTTAAAATTAAAAGGAATTTTCATTCCTCCTTTTTTACCAATTTTTTTCATCATTTTTCTCATAACCTGAAACTGATTTAACAGTTGATTCACTTCTTGAACACTTCTTCCACTTCCTAGGGCTATACGTTTTCTACGAGTTCCACTTATCATATCAGGCGAATTACGTTCTTCAACTGTCATTGAATTTATAATTGCATCAGTCCATTTCAATTGCCTTTCATCAAAAGAAAGCTTTCCTAACTTAGAACCATTAGGTATCATAGAAAGCATTTCAGAAAAAGAACCCATTTTTTGCATTTGATTTAATTGTTTCTGAAAATCTACCAATGTAAAAGCATTGTTTATAATCTTTTTCTGTAATTTTTCAGCATTTTTTTTATCAAATACTTCTTGCGCTTTCTCGACAAACGTAACGACATCACCCATACCCAAAATTCTTTGAGCCAACCTATCTGGATGAAATAACTCTATGTCATTGACATCTTCACCAATCCCCATAAATTTAATAGGTTTGCCTGTAACTTCTCTAATTGACAATGCCGCACCACCACGAGAATCCCCATCCATTTTAGTCAGAATGATTCCCGATAATTCCAACAATTCATTAAAAGCTTTTGATGAATTAACCGCATCTTGTCCAGACATTCCATCTGCAATAAATAAAATTTCATCAGGTAAAGAAATTTCTTTTATTTTCCTCAATTCATTCATCAAATCATCATCAACATGTAAACGACCTGCAGTATCAATAATCACAACATCATAATCAACACTACTAGACAACCCTTTTTTAATCACATCTACGATATTTTTACTATTATGAGAAAAAACAGGTACATCAATTTTATCACCCAACATTTTCAATTGAGCAATGGCAGCAGGACGTTGTAAATCAGCCGCAATAAGAAAAGATGACTTCTGCCATTTTTTTTTCAAAAAACATGCGAGTTTTGCTGCAGTTGTCGTTTTTCCTGACCCCTGAAGACCCGCTAATAAAATAATAGTTTTTCCTGATGAACTAAAGTTTATTCCATCATTCTCACTCCCAAGGAATGCAGTCATTTCTTTTGCCAAAATTTGAATAAACTGCTGACCAGGAGTTACCGATGTAAAAACTTCTTTTCCAGTAACTTTATCTTTTACATCATTAATAAAAGATTTCACAACTTGAAAATTTACGTCTGCCTCCAAAAGAGCCCGACGAACATCGCGTAATGTATCCGCAATATTTTCATCAGTTATCTTACCCTGACCCTTAATATTTTTTATTATTCTGGCAAATCTATCATTAAGTTGCTCAAACATAAATAAAAAGGATTATAGTATAGCCTGTAAAATTAATTGATTTATTTTTTCTTTTGCAAGGTAAATAGGTTTTTTTATGATTAAAAATCCCCTGCTATTCGACGAACCAACAAATCTTCAACCACTAAGTTCCCCGGAGAAAGCATATTATCTACTATCATTTTTGCACAATCATCTAAATTGAGCATTTCTTTTCTATCAAAAGAATTATCAACTTTGTCCCAAAATGGCGTATCAATAGCTCCAGGAAAAACAGACATAACCTTAATACCATACTCTCTAAGCTCTTCCCTCAGACTCCCAGCAAAACCACGAAGTGCAAATTTACTTGCAACATATCCTGCTGCATGAGTGAAATTTTTCAATCCTGCTATAGAATTAATAAATACAATAATCCCTCTTTTATTTTTTTTCATTTGAGGAAGAACCATTTGTGACAATAAAAATGCAGCCCTCACATTAACATTAAACTGTTGATCCCAATCATCTAAAGCCATCAACTCTACTTCAGAAAAAAAACCACATCCTGCATTATTAATTAAAATTGAAATATCATCAAACTGTTTAATTTTATTTCTTAATCTATCAATTTCTTTACGGCAAGCCAAATCCGCAGCCAATGGCACACAATCTCCTCCCTGCAAATTAATTTCTTTTGCAATAGAATCTAAACTTTCCATTGACCTTGCAACTATAATTGTTTTATATCCAAGCAAACTTAATGATTTAGCAATAACAGAACCTAAGCCACTAGAAGCACCTGTAATTATTACTCTTCCCATAAAACTATTCTTTAATTACCATTAGAAGCAATTGCATTTAAAGCGCTACCACGCTTAAACCAAAGGATCTGTTTTTCATTGAAAGTATGATTTAACTTGATTTTATCTTTAGAGCCATCTTTATGCTTGACAATAAGGCTTAATGATGCATTTGGATCAAACTCTTCAAGCCCATGTATGCCAAACACATCATCCTCAAAAATTTTATCATAATCATTTAAATCGTCAAATGTAAGCGCAAGAAGTCCTTGTTTTTTTAAATTTGTTTCATGAATTCTAGCAAAAGACTTTACAATCACAGCCCTAACTCCAAGAAAACGAGGTTCCATGGCAGCATGTTCCCTAGAAGAACCTTCTCCATAATTTTCATCACCAACTATAATTGTAGAAATATTATTATCTTTGTAATATCGCGCTACCTTTGGAGTTTCATCATAACCTCCTGTAATTTGATTTTTAATTAAATTAACCTCACCATTAAATGCATTAGTCGCTCCAATCAGCAAGTTATTTGATATATTATCAAGGTGGCCTCGATATTTTAACCATGGCCCAGCCATTGATATATGGTCAGTTGTACATTTACCTTTTGCCTTTATAAGCAACTTCAAATCCATCAAATCTTTTCCACCCCACTCTTCAAATGGACTTAATAACTGTAAGCGGTCAGACTTAGAGTCAATAACAATTTCTATATTATTTTGTTTTTCATCAGGAGCTTGAAAACCTGAATCTTTTACTTCAAAACCATTTGATGGCAATTCATGGCCCAAAGGAGGATCAAGTTTGATTTTTTTTCCATTCTCATTAATCAAAGAATCTTTCATTGGATTAAAAGTCAATTTTCCAGATAATGCTATGGCTGTCACAATTTCTGGAGATGCCACAAATGCATAAGTATTAGGATTCCCATCCGCCCTCTTTGCAAAATTTCTATTAAATGAATGAATTATAGTATTTTTTTCTTTTTTATCTGCACCTTTTCTTGACCATTGACCAATGCAAGGCCCACATGCATTAGCAAAAACACTAGCTCCAATATTATTAAATATATCTATAAAACCATCTCTTTCTATGGTATATCTTACCTGCTCAGACCCTGGCGTGATGGTAAAATCTGATTTAGCTTTTATTTGTTTTTCTAAAGCTTGTTTTGCAATTGATGCAGATCTAGATATATCCTCATAAGAAGAATTAGTACAAGAACCAATAAGGCCAACTTTTACCTCATCGGGCCAATCGTTTCTGACAACCTCTTCATGCATTTTTGAAATCGGAGTAGCTTTATCAGGCGTAAATGGTCCATTTATGTATGGTTCTAATTCATTAAGTTCAATTGTAATAACTTGATCAAAATATTTATCAGGTTTTTCATAAACGCTCAAATCTCCAGTAAGATATTCTCTAATTTTATCAGCCTCTTCTGCCACATCCCTTCTTCCCGTAGCAATTAAATATCTCCTCATTGACTCATCATACCCAAACGTTGATGTAGTAGCTCCAATTTCAGCGCCCATATTGCATATAGTACCTTTCCCAGTACAAGATAAATTCCTTGCTCCATCACCAAAATATTCTATTATATGGCCAGTCCCTCCTTTTACAGTCAACATACCTGCCAATTTCAATATAATATCTTTGGGAGAGGCCCAACCATTCAACTCTCCTTTCAATTCTACTCCAATCAATTTTGGAAATTTCAACTCCCAAGGCATTCCAACCATTACATCAACCGCATCAGCGCCACCTACCCCTATGGCAATCATGCCTAATCCACCTGCATTAACAGTATGCGAATCAGTTCCAATCATCATCCCACCAGGAAAAGCATAATTTTCCAAAACCACCTGATGTATTATTCCAGCCCCTGGCTTCCAAAAACCTATTCCATACTTATTAGAAACTGAAGATAAAAAATCATATATTTCAGAATTTATATCTAAGGCGAAATCCAAATCACTTTGAGAGTTAATTTTTGCTTGTATTAAATGATCTGCATGGACAGTTGTAGGAACCGCCACTTTATCTTTTTTAGCCATCATAAATTGCAATAAAGCCATCTGAGCAGTAGCATCTTGCATTGCCACTCTATCTAGATTGAAATCTGCATATTCACTCCCTCTATTATAATCCTTAATAGAAGAGTGTAAATGTGAAAATAAAATTTTTTCCGTAAAGGTAATTGGCCTACAAATTACTTGTCGCAATAAATTTATTTTTTCTGGCAATTGATTATAAAAATCCCTTATTAAATCAATATCAAATGTCACTTCTTTCTCCTATGGGTTTTAAAAATATTTTTTTTAAAGCACTCAAATTTAATACTCTTGACCATTCGACTTCAAACAATAGAACATATCATTATACTATTATTTAATAACTTATACCCATGCAACTACAAGAAAAATGTAGAATTATCCATTTACTAATTTTTCTATCACTATGTATGTGTGAAAATCTTTCCTTTAATATAAATTTAAAAATTGAAGACGATTATAATGATAAACATTGGAAACACTCAAGCGGAAATTCATCCATATCAATTAATGGAATAGAAATAGATGTTATAAATATAAGAGTTGCTGCAAAATCTGCAAATGCAATATTGATCAACCCTATTTGGAAGCCTTATGCGAACGCCATTAATGATCTCAATCTACCAGATATTATCAAAATAAATAAACCAATGAATTTCAGAGGACAATCCATGGTATACATAGAAATTTTTCCATGGAGAGTTCATAATGGCAAAGTTGAAATTCTTGCAAATGGTGAAATCCAAATAAATTTCTATGAAACAGAAGAACAAGTGAAATTACTTCACCCTCATTCACTGAATACAGCCAAATACAACCTTAACAGAAATACTAATGAAACCCAATATTTAATAATTTGTCCAAATGATTTTTTAGCTGCTGCACAAAAAATTGCAAATATCCACTCAAATGAAATCCATCCAACAGACCATCAATTAATCACAAATGTGTATACTATTGAACAAATAAATGCTACATATGAAAATCTTGAAAAAAACCTATCAATCAGACAATATCTATTTGACACATATCAGCTAAGTGAAAATGATGGCGCATTGATTTTCCTACTTTTACTAGGAGATGAAACATATATTCCTCCTATTTTTGACGAAACAAATAATTACCCTTCAGATGATTACTATTCTACTCCTGAATTATACAGTGGAGACCCTCAACTAATTACTGGACGCATACCAATAAATAACATAAATGATGCAAATAAAATTGCTGATAAAATATATGATTACATAATTAACCCTACACCTGGCATGTGGAGAAGTAAGTTTGGCTTCATTGCTGATGACATGTATAAATCTTGCTCACTTACTAATACGGAAATGGAACGTAGCCACACCATTTATACAGATAGTTTATATACCCTCTTAAGCCCACTAGTCCCAGCAGAATCTTACTATGGGATTCATTATGACATTGAACAAAATAACAATTGCACCAAACCAAATTTAACTCAAGAATTAATAAATAACATCAATAATGGTTTCGCATTAATAAACTATATTGGGCATGGAACAAATCAAAGTTGGGGAGATGAAAACTATTTAAATAAATCAAGAGATTTATCTTTAATTCATCCAAAAGAAAATAAATCAGCAATCTGGGTTGCAGGTACGTGTTCTTTTGGTGATTACTATGCAAACAATTCATTTATGGAAGAACTATTAATTAAAGAAAACGGCGCAATTGCTATTATTGCTACAACAGATGGGATTGACTACACATCCAATTGGCATTTTCTTAAAAATTTATTTGGTATACATAATAATTATGGAATAGAAGACTTTATAAATGGTACGAATATTTCAACATCAATCCCATATTATAGCTTGGGAGAATTAGTATGGAAAGCAAAAAATTTATCTTATAAATTTCATGTTTTTGGAGACCCCGCATTGCCATTGCCTTTCCCGAATAATAATAATAATATTATACAAGACATATCAGAAATTAAAATATTGGAAAATCAAGAACTTACATTTACTTCATCTGAAATACAATCCTCATCGATGCAACTTCGAAAATCAAACAATAAAATCATAAAAATAATCGATTCAGACACCATATCATATGATTTATCAGAAATATATACTCAAATGAATTTCCATGGACCTACAAATTGTTATCGTATTTCTCAGGACATGGAAGAATGTAATGATTGTGTCACAATGTATGTATATGAAAGTACGGAATCAAACAAAAAAATACAAACCATAAATGACATCTCGATTATAGCTCCAAATAATTTTCATTCAGACACTGAAGGACCTAACATCTATTTACATCAAAATAATATCGAAATTAAAAACGGGAGTGCTATTTTTTCAAATCTAGATATTACTGCAACTCTAAGCGACTTATCAGGAATAAATTTAATTGAATCAATTGGACATGGAGTAAAATATTCATTTAACCATGAAAATCTAACTACAATCCATGCAAATGAATTCACATATCAAAACTGCGATACTGGCCATGTCACAATACCCATCCCCTTATCTACAATAAAGGGGCGCAATGTTTTCTACATAGAGGCGTGGGACGGCTTAAACAATAAATCATTTTTAGAGTTAGAATTAGATCTTTTAACAATTTTAAATGAAAATGAACCCCTAATTGAAAAAGTATATCCAATTCCAAACCCATTTTCAGATCAAACATATTTCACAATGATTTCAACCTACATCCCAATACATATTACAATTAATATATATACAATAAATGGCTTTAAAGTGCAAACCATACAAAAAAATATAACTGAATGCCATGAATCTTTCTCCAATGATTTAGGATGTTTCATAAAATTAAACTGGAATGGTAAAGATAAGTATGGACATGGAATTGCAAATGGTACATATTTGTATCATTTAGAAGCTACTTTCGAAAATGGAAAAAAATTTAAAAACATTTATAAAATAGCCAAAATAAAATGAACATAATTTTAGCTTCCAAGAGTCCTAGAAGAAAAATGCTATTAGACCGTCTTAAATGTAAGTTTAAGGTAATACCTGCAAATATTGATGAATCTAAAATTTCAACTAAAATGAACCCTCAAAGCTATTGTATTTCACTTGCTAAAAATAAAGCCAAACAAATTAGCACCATACATCCAAGTGCTCTAATCATCGGTGCCGATACTATAGTTGTAATAAAAAATAAAATATTAAATAAACCAAAAAATAAATTACAAGCTAAAAAAATGCTAAAAACATTAAGTGGAAATACACATGAAGTTCATACAGGGGTTCATTTGGAATTAAAGGAAAAAAAATTACACTATTCTTTCAGTGAAACAAGTAAAGTCAAATTTAATGAAATTTCAGAATTTGAAATCAATTACTACATAGAAAATCATAAGCCCTTTGATAAAGCTGGATCATACGGAATTCAAGATTGGAGTGCGATATTTGTTGAGGGTATTATAGGTTGCTATGATAACATTGTAGGATTACCAATATCTAGATTATATAAAGAATTAAAAAAACTAAATATTAATTTATTGGACTCAACTTTAAAATAATATTAATTTGATAACCCTATGGCAGACTTAGAATCTTTCTTTGAAGAATTAAAAGTACAAAGAGAATCTCAAAATATTGAGATATCTGAAATTTGTGAATTTACTAAAATTCAAGAAAAATACATCATAGCCATTGAAGCCGGCGATTTCAATATGCTTCCGAATGTATATACTAGACTATTCCTTAAAGCATATGCAAATTTTATTGGAGCTGATTATAAAAAAGCTCTTAATGATTATGAGCTATATACTACTGGCAAAGTGATAAAGAAAGATACATCTTTAGAAAATAACATAAAATCTCCATCCGATAAAGATGAACCTAAAACTAAAATTTTAGCAGAAGGACAAATATCCTATAAAAAAATTGCTTCAGGAATTTTTGTCATCATTATTATCATTATATTTCTATGGTGGACAAGTAAAATAACTAATGAGAACGCAAATAAAATAGAAGCTAAATCAATAAATGAAGTAAACTCTGCTTCAACTGATAATGATATAGAAATCAATATAGATTCTAACAGTACATTAATCCCAGCAAGTAAAATAAATAGTCTAAAAAATCTACTTCCTTTAAATGAAAATGACTTCACAGCTAATAAGAAAAATAGCGAGATAACAAAAAGAATTCGGCTCGAACCTCCTTATAAAATATCAATAGAGACAATAAATGACACTAAAATAAATATTAGCAAGACAACTAACTCTAAAGCCAATAACCTCATAAATAGAATTGTAAAAAGTGGAGAGAAATTTGAATTTGAATTTAACTCCATTATAAATTTTGATTTTTTAAGTAGCAAGGATGTGCTTGTGAAGTTAAATGAATATTCATTAGATGAATTAATGAAAATAAAAAATTTGGCTATTCGAGGATCATATGAAGCCTCTAACTCACAATTATATTTAAGTTTCTATAATTACTAACCCCCCACTCTCTCTACAAATAAATATACCTTCAATCTAAATCTTTCAGACGATAGTATTATCTAACGAGATGATTGTTGATATGATAATAATAATATTATTATTTGAATATTTTACTTGCATCATTGTGGGTAAAAAGAATATTATTATGGGTAAGGATGGGTTATTTTCCCACCCTTTTACTAGCGGATTAAAATGAAAAATACTTTATATCAATCGTTTACTGGAGAATTCAACAACTCCTTAGATGACAAAAATCGAATGAATATTCCTGCAAAATTCAGGAAGGCGTTAGATCCTATAAATGAAAAATCTTTTGTCTTAACTAGAGGGTTTGATAAATGTTTGATTTTATATCCTTTGAATGAATGGCAAGAAGTAGAATCTCAACTAAGCCAATTAAGTTCAATACGCTCTAGAGATCGTAATTTTGTCAGAGCTATTACGAGGCATGCGATTCCTGTGCGATATGACGCTCAAGGTAGAATTCAAATACCTGAGGCATTAATTGATTTTTCAGAAATAAAAAAAGACATAACTATAATTGGTATGATAAAAAAAATTGAACTATGGAGTCCCGACATATTAAGCGCCAAAGAAAATTCAACAGTTAATATTGAAGGTGACGACTTTGACGATCTAGCTAATGAAATTAATTTTTAACACATATGGGAAACAATGCTCCACATCAGCCAGTTTTACTCAAAGAGACAATATCCCTGTTAATGACGGATCCAGATGGAACTTATTTAGATGGGACTATTGGATTTGGAGGTCATTCAGAAAAAATTTTAAAAAAATTATCTCAAACCGGTTTTTTGATTGGATTAGATCTTGACCCTTATGCTCTGGAATACACAAATAAACGCTTATCAAAAATCCAGCAAAATTATTCCCTACACAATACTAGCTATAGGGAATATCCTCAACTCCTCCAAAAGCTGGGAGTTGATAAGTTGACTGGTATTTTACTTGACCTTGGTTCCTCCTCCAGCCAAATCAATACAGGGCATAGGGGCTTCTCATTTCAAAACAATGCTCCATTAAATATGCGATTTAACCCAAATAGCAAACCAAATGCAGCTGAATATTTAAATGAATCAAGTCTCGAAGAAATTGAATGTACCATAAAAACATATGGAGAAGAAAAGAATTATAAGAAAATAGCAAAATGCATATATGAAGAAATTAAAAAAAATAAAATGCATACTACTTTCGATTTAAAAAATGCCATACTAAAATGTACAAGCCATAAACATATAGCCAAAACGCTTGCTCGAGTTTTTCAAGCAATTAGAATAAAAGTGAATGATGAATTGAATATTTTAAAAGATACTCTAGCAAATTCCATAAAATGGATCAATGAAGGTGGCAGGATTGTGGTAATTTCATTCCACTCTCTTGAAGATAGAATTGTAAAAGAATTCTTTTCCAAGGAATCACAAAGCTGCACCTGCCCTAAAGAGATCCCAGTATGCATATGTAGCACTTCTCCTTCATTAAAAATATTAAATCGAAAAATAATAAAGCCAACAGAAGAGGAAGTAATGGCTAATTCTAGATCGCGAAGTGCAAAATTAAGGGTTGCTGAGAAGGTATGACTTTAGGCAGAAAAAAGAAAGGTAAGTCAATTAATGATTTATTTTTTTTCTTTACTTCTGTCACCTTAATTGTATCATTATTCATAATTTTCTTAAGTGTAAAAAATGATTGTCTTTTCATTGAAAATGAAATAAATCATTTGACGGCAATAAAGGAAACTCATGCTAGTAAGTTAAAAATATTATCCAGTAGTGTTAAGAAGTTATCAAGGCAAGAACGCATTGAAAAAATTGCCGAAGAAAAATTTAATCTATACATCCCTAGCCCAGAATCATTAATTGTATTTATTGATGGTACAAATGACTAGGCTATACCATAATTATCAATTAAGAATAAATGCCATATCAGTTTTTTTTCTTTTTATTGGCATTGGAATTTTAACAAAACTTTTTTTCATACAATCAATTAAGTCTAGTGCGCATAAAACCAATACTCATAAAGCTGGAATAGTTGAGCGATATGAAAAAGGAAATCGCGGGCTAATAATTGACCGTAATGGTGAAATTCTTGCTGAAACAATACAAAAATATACTTTTTGGACTAATACGAAAAAGGATATTGAAAAGGAAAAGATAATTGATATTTTTTCAAAAGAGGCATTAGGGTCTGAAGAAAAATATGAAAATATATTATCTAAAAAAAAATCTTACATAAAAATAGCTGACGGTTTATTGTATTCTGAATGTAAAAAGATATTAAATGAAATAAATAATATAAAAGGCTTATACTGCGATATATCCTCTAGCAGATATTATCCTCAAGACGGATTGGCAAGTCAGCTATTAGGCTATGTTGATGCAAACCATAAAGGGCAATTTGGCATTGAGCGTGAATTTGATAAATTATTGACAGGAAAAGCTTCTCAGGTTATTTATGATCGTTCTGCTAATGGAAAAATTAAAAAATCTCTACTAAATAGTAGTAGAAAATCAGATAGTGGCGGCAACATTCAGTTGACCCTAGACATAGGATTGCAATCTATTTTAATTGATGCAATGGATAAAGAGGTCAAGCGAACTAATGCAAAATCTTCAAATGGAATAATAATGGATCCATTTACAGGTGAAATTCTAGCGATGGCAACAATTCCAACTTTCAATCCAAATAATTATCGTAATTATGATATTTCTAATTTTGCCAATAAAACCATATCTGAAGCATATGAGCCTGGATCAACTTATAAACTCATATCAATGGCCGCTATTTTGGAGTCTAATGTTTTTAACCTTGAAGATCAATTTTTTTGTGAAAATGGTGAATATGAAATAATTCCAAATAAAATAATACATGACCATGAGCCGCATGATAGCTTAACACTTTCAGAAATTTTTATTCATTCAAGCAATATTGGAATTGCAAAAATAATTAAAGAATTAGGAGCAAATCATATTTATAATTTTTCGAGAAAATTTGGTTTTGGAGTTAAAACAGGTATTGATCTACCAAATGAATCCGCAGGTATCTTAAGGCCTTTTGATTCTTGGTCAGGTCTTTCTAGTACTTCCATTGGGATGGGACAAGAAATTTCAGTAAACACCTTGCAATTAGCATTAGCATATTCTGCTGCTGCTAATGGTGGATATTTAATGAAGCCAATAATAATAAAAAACATAAAAGAGCAAAATATTGCCATGGACACCCATCCGCAAGTTGTAAGAAAAGTAATGTCGAAAAATACATCTAACCTATTATTAAACATGATGGAATTAGTCGTCAATGAAGGCACTGCTGACAATGCTCGAATAGCTGGGTTCAAAATTGGAGGAAAAACAGGTACTGCTGAAAAATTTATTGATGGCAAGTATTCAAAAACACATTTCATATCATCATTTGCAGCAATACTACCAATTGACAAGCCTAAATATGTGTGCATCATCTCTGTTGATTCTCCAATGTACGGATTTCATTGGGGGAACGAAACAGCCGTTCCAATCGTTAAAAGTATTTTTGAACGTATAATAATTAATGAGAATATGGGTAATATGGCAAGCCATGTAAATAAAAAAAATATATATAAAAAAACGCCTACACTATCTTCAACTACTATTATGGAGAAAGAATATATAGTTCCTAATTTTGTTGGAAAAACTCTTAAACAATCAATTAAAATAGCTAGTAATAGTGGTTTAAAAATTTATCCAATCGGTACAAGTGGAAGAGTTACTTGGCAATCCATTAGGCCTGGTAAAAATTTCAATAATAAATCTATGTGTAAAATAAAATTGGATATGTTTTAATGCATCTTCACGATCTCATTAAAAAAATTCCTTTTAAAGGTCAAGCTGATACTAGAGATATTAAAGCTATCATTTATGATAGTCGTAAAGTAACGCCTGGATCATTATTCATAGCAATACATGGTGAAAAACATGATGGAAAGGTGTTTATTTCGCAAGCAATACAAAATGGAGCAACTGCTATATTATCAAAAAATGGAGAACCAATAAACTCAATACCTTTTATACATGTGAGGAATCCTCGTCAAGCAATGTCGAAAATATCAGCTCAATTTTACGGCAATCCATCAAAAAAAATGCAAATAATTGGAGTCACTGGTACTAATGGAAAAACATCCATTACTCAAATATTATATCAAATATTATCAAGGCTAAATAAAAACTGTGGGGCTCTAGGAACTCTTGGTTTTCAAACTCCATCAGGCATGTTGAGTTCTAATTTTACAACTCCAGAGTCAGTTGAATTACAACAAATGTTAAATACTCTTTTAATGGCTGGAGTTAAAAATGTCATTATGGAAGTCTCTTCACACGCTCTAAGTCAGTTTCGTGTAAATGATGTTGATTTTAATATTGCTATTTTTTCAAACTTAAGCCAGGATCATTTAGATTTTCATAAAAATATGAAATCTTATTTTAATTCTAAATTAAAACTTTTTTCAATGCTTAAATCATCAGGGGTAGCCATCATAAATATTGATGATCCGTATTCAAAAAAAATTATTTCAACAACTAAGGCGAAAATATTTTCATTTGGAATAACTACTAAGGCAATGTTGCATCCCATAAAAATAGAGTATAATTCTAATGGAATGAATGTGGTCTTGAATTATAAAAAAAAGAAAATCCATATAAAGACAAATTTATTTGGTGAATATAATTTATATAATATTATGGCTGCAATTTCTGTTTGTATTAATCGAGATATTAATATGAAAGATATTGAAATGGCTTTTAATCACCCCATCATAATTCCAGGTAGATTAGAAGAAATACCATCTAACTTTCCTGGAAAAGTTTATTTAGACTACGCTCATACGCCCGATGCATGTGAAAAAGTATTATCAATGATTTCAAAATTATATAATGCAAATTATGAATTAAATGTAATCTTTGGTTGTGGTGGCAATCGTGACAAGGATAAAAGGCATAAAATAGCAAAAATTACCGAGCGATATGCCAAATCCATAATAGTTACAACTGATAACCCTAGAAGTGAGCCTTTAGAAAATATAATTGATGATATCAGAAAAGGATTCAAAGCTAATACTCATCAAATAATACTAGATAGAAAAAAAGCAATACATAAAGCTCTAAATCAAATGCATGAAAAGTCAATTCTATTAATTCTTGGTAAAGGCCATGAAAATTATCAGGAAACAAAATTTGGGAAAATACCTCATAATGATAAAGAAATTATTGAAAACTATATAAATGAGAGTTAACATAAAAAATAAAAAACTATTTTTTAATGTAATGAAAAGCATGATTCCTAATTTCAACTTGCAAAACTTTAATGGTTTAACTATTGACTCAAGAAAAATAAAGCCAGGAGATATTTTCATACCACTTAAAGGAGAAAAAGATGATGGACATAAATATCTTGAACAAGCATATTCCCATGGAGCTTCTATTTCCTTGGTAGAAAAAACAAATAACACTAAAATGTCATCTATCAATGTTCGTTCAACAAAAATATTCTTACATGATTTAGCGAAAAAATTTAGAGAAAAATTGCCCTACCCTTTTTTAGGAATTACAGGTTCTAATGGAAAAACAACAACTAAAGAATTACTAGCGCATACATTGTCAGATAAAATGAAAGTAATGAAGACAGAAGGCAACTTTAATAGTACGACTGGAGCACCTTTATCGATATTTTCATTTTCTTCAAATGCAGATATTGCAATTATTGAAATGGGGGCGAATAAACCAAATGAAATAGAAATAATATGTAATGTCATTCAGCCCAATATGGGTTTAATAACAAATATTGGCTCTGCACACATGGAGCACTTTTCTTCAAAAAATGAGATAGCAAAAACAAAATCGGCACTTTTTTCATCATTGCCTAAAAATGGAACTGCTTTTGTTAATATAGATGATCCATTTATTTCAAAAATGAATCTTACATGTAATTGTATTAGTTATTCATTAAATACATCTGCAGATCATTCAGGTGTCTGGGATGAAAAAACAAAAAAATTAATTTTAAATGATTCATCAATAAATCTTTCAAAATATCCAAATACAATGAATATAAATGGGTTAGCCGTTTACTCTATTGCTTCAGAATTAGGTATGGATATATATTCTATTATATCAAAAATAAATACTTTTAAGCTACCAAAAGGCCGAGGCCAAATTGAAAAAATAAATGATTATTTAATAATAGATGATACATATAATTCAAATGTGGAATCTATGGCTTCTGGCATTAAAACCTTGATAGAATATTCAACAACTAATAGAAAAATAATTGTCATAGGTGATATGTTGGAATTAGGAGAAAATAAAAAAAAATACCATGAAGACATTGCAGAGTTATTAGATGATAAAAAAATTAATGCCATATTTGCTTTTGGCAAGCTTTCAAAGCATACAATAAAAAATATATATAGCAGCCATATATATAAAAAATTTTACAATGATAAAAAACTACTAATTAATGATTTAAAAAAATTTATTAATAAGAATGACGTCATTTACATAAAAGGTTCAAGAAGCATGAAAATGGAAGAAATAATAATGAGTTTAAATAAATAATGTTATATTATCTTTTTTATCCACTTAAAGATATTTTTTTCGGATTTAATGTTTTCAACTATATTACATTCCGTGGAGCAGGTGCAGCCATAACTGCTTTACTAATAAGCTTCTTCATCGGGCCCAAAATCATCCGCACACTCACGTTTCATCAAATTGGTGAAACAATTCGTAAAAATGGGCCTGAATCTCACCTCAAAAAAGAAGGTACTCCAACCATGGGAGGGATAATTGTATTATT
>JAYZCM010000079.1:0-10500 GCA_036338305.1 Fidelibacterota bacterium
TAATTCTTAGCTTTTAAACATTAGAATTGCCAGATTGGGCTAATATCCTCGGAGGAGTATAGGAGCCGTTAGTACCAAACTATATTATCTGGCTTATGGAGGAGTGGACTTGTCCTTTAAATGAAAAGGATGAGTCCCTCCTGATTTTAAATTTTCATTTATTTTTAGTGGAGCTGGAAATAATTTCTTCAAATTTCTTTTGAAGGAAATCAGTATCTATTTCATTACCATATTTTTCCCTGATGTCAGAAATGGCCCTTTCTAATTCTTTGAGAGCATTTTGTAATTGTTTTTCTTTATCCATGTTAATCCTCTAATGGCCCAATGTGGGATATCCATTTTTTATCATTTCCAAAATTACGATAATACCAAACTTCTCCAGTTACCGTATCCACTAGATTCTCTGACTGGATACCTACGAAAGCTTGATATCTTCCTACTTGTTTTTTCTTTGTTTGCCCCATGCTTAGTATTAGGCATGCGCATGTTAAAAAGCCAACTAAGAATGTTTTAATGTCTTTCATGTGATCTCCTTTAATTGGATGTTGGAATGTATGTCATAAAATGGTAGAAAGAAAAATAATCCACCAAATAATTAATGTGAAAAAACCAAATGTAAATATTTTGGCTCGAAAAGGAACATGGTTTGAGGTTAACCTAACATAGCAGTGCATATAGCGAGAAATGACAAATAACCATGCAAATATTAGATCTAATGCTGTAGGGCCTTTAAGTATTAAAATGAGAGTTATCAGAAAATAAAAAAAAATTGGTAGTTCAAATTGGTTTTTTAGGGTTTGTCTTGAAACTTCAACATTTTCTGGTACTTCTCCTTGGTATGCTTTAAAAAAAGCACTGGATAACTCTTTATTTCTCATGGCCTTGAAATTGTCAAAGTAGTTTTTAACATATAAAAATATTGTTAAAATCATCATCATGATGGCGGGGTAGAGTATAATGGTTTCTTGCATGATCTTTAAATTACAAAATAAAAAAGTCTTAATGAAAGAGTGTAATGTATTATCGTTAAGGTAAGCCCAATAAACAGGCGGTAGTATCAGAGTATTCCCTGCAAGTCAATTCCATTCCTTCAAGAAGTTGGATGTCACTTATTTCTTCTGATAACTCAAGACATTTTTCTTCACAAATGGAAATGGAAGAATATGTGGGTAATAAACATCCACTTTGACCATCATTATATTCCCAACTACACATCACATGGTTCTCTTCTACTTCTGTTGAATTATTGCATCCAATCATGAGTAATGACATGAGAAGCATTTTTTTCATGGACTATTATGTTTTAGTCCTTCATGGCGTCATTGTATCCTCTTTTAAAATCATCCATGAACCATTTCCATAAAAATAAACATAGGGATGATAAAAACGTCAAAGATACTATGACCATGGATAGTACTGCTCCGCCAAATATTATTTTTTCCATAAGACTCCTTGGTTTTAAAATCCATGTAATTTACATAATTTCAATCAATTAATTATCGTGTAACATGCATTAAAAAAGCCCTACCTCAGTAGGGCTTTTGAATTTAATTCATTTTTTTAATCATGGATTTAATATGACCTGTACAAAGTAGACAATGTCAATTATGTCCAATGTGCCATCTAAATTATGATCGCCACTCATTGCGCCTGCTTGGAAGCATTCGTCATCACACCCATCTTCATCTTCATCTGAAAAATCTGCTTGTACAATTACCGTACGACTTTGTGTGATTGCCTCATTGCCATCACTGTCAGTACAATTATAATTTATGCTATATGAGCCGATCATGTTAAGATTAACCACATCGCCACTCACCTCAACTACGTGGTTAATTGAGCCATCTTGTGCGTCTGAGCAAGATGCTCCTTCATCAATATAATTACTTTCTGGTGTTTGAGTGAGCACGGTAACTTCATCACCTATGATATTGATAACGGGAAATTCATCTACAATGCCATCACTATTCACATCAGATGTATTGGATTGGCATAGATCTAAATCTGCATTCCAATTCGTACCATAATCACAATATAATTCACCATACAAATGTATGGGGCGTTGTGCATGTTCTTCATAATTTTGTATCAATAATTCACCATCAGGACAATTATAATAAATACAACCTATGCGCCCTAAATTATAATCTAATTGATCTTGTTCCATGTAAATGCAATCCATTATGCATGCATTATTATTTTCAAGTAATTGATGACAGTCATCATTGAATTGCTGAATTTCAGAAGCGCCATCATTCATTCCCCAATAAAATGCAGAATATGGGAACATCCATCCATCTTTTTCACTGATGTAAACTGAAACCTCAAGTGGCGTACATTGAGTATATCCTAGTGCAAGAAATATTGTAATTAATATAAAGTTTTTCATTTTATTCCTTTGTGTAATCATTGAATTATTATTCTTGTTAATTTTTTAAAATATAATACGCAATTTGCATGATGTCTAATATGTTTATTTCACCATCTTCATTAAAGTCAGCTGCACATGGATAATTAGGAGCAGATAGTTCAAGTACCATGTTTATGCTTTGAACAACATCCAAAATATTAATTTCTCCATTACCAGTTAAATCACCAAGTTCTACGTCGCATTCGTACTCACAGTATTCATATGCTCCCATGTCAGGGGCTTCTTGAATGGTAGAACGATCTTGAGGAACTTCTATTATTCCTGCAAAACCAACACTTAATAATAATATGTATATGACTCTTATCATCTCCTCCTAAACATACGTATCCAATAGAATTTACATCTAACGAGAGTATATATGCAAACGGCTGCGTCACATTTGGAAAACAATTATTTCTTAAAATACATACTTTATGAAAATAATAAATTAAATCAATTAGATTTGGAGCATACCATATGATATGAAATTATGGTTAAGTTAATTAAAGCTAAAGAAGATAAATCAAAGAGCATATTTGCGTTTTGCCTTTTAAATGAAAATGATTTGAGGTAATGAAGATTAATGAAGGAAGTGTAATTAAAAGCACGTTATTTATGATATCATTTTATTTATGTTTAGTTTACGGATATTATGTAAATTCTATTATTAGTTTACATTTGAGAAAAAAATGAAATATTTTCATGTATTTATATTATTATTTTTGTTCAATGGCATTGTTTTTTCAATGTCAGATGAATATTCTACGATTGATATTTTATATGAAAGTGATTCTGACATTTATGGATTTCAATTTGATATTAGTGGTGTGAATGTCATTTCAGCTTTTGGAGGTATTTCAGAGGATATGGGCTTTTCCATTTTTTCAGGAAATAATACGGTATTAGGTTTTAGTGTCTCTGGTGCATACATACCTGCTGGAGAAGGTCTTTTTATCATTCTTGAAATTGAAGGAGACATTAGTTCTGCTTGTCTGGACAATTTGCTGCTTTCAGGTGCTAATGGTGCGCCTTTTGACGTAGAAATTCTGGATTGTTTGACATTGTCCAATGAACTTCCTTGCGGTCTTGATGGTGACATGAATGGTGATGGGGGTTGGAATGTCTTGGACATAGTTGCACTTGCAAATTGCATTTTAGGAAATGATTGTGATGAATTAGAAAATGGATGTGCTGGCGACATGAATGGAGATGAGGGGTGGAATGTACTCGATGTCGTTGCACTTGCAAATTGCGTTCTTGCTGCAAATTGTGCAGATAATTAATTATTTAAAATAATATTACGATAGATTACTATGTCTAGTATGTTTACTATTCCGTCCTCATTTAAGTCTGCAATGGGATTGTAGTCACCAAATAAAATTAGATTTACAAGCATTATGATGTCTAAAACATCAATGACACCATCTCCATTTATATCACCTTGTAAAATATTTTCTGATATGTAAATAGAAACTTCTTCATGAGGATTGCCTGTATATCTTGTGGTTAATAGTAAAGCATGGTTTTCATGGTTCGAGTTATTTAGTTGGATATAAGAATTATCATTTGTCAAATCATAATCTGTAATAGTGCCACTTGCAGTTACATGCTGTAATTGCATGGAAGATGCCCAAGATGAATTCAATTGAATATTGTTGCTATTAGGATCTAATTGAATGAATCTGGCTCCGCCTTTTTCTGAAGTAAGCATTATGGGCGATTGATCTAGGGCGATTGTTGAGGCCGTACAATATGAATGGCCATTTAAAAAATGTTCGTTAGGTATGTTTCTATTTCCTGTAAAATATCTCCATAGAGCATAATCTTGGTATGCATTTGATAATTCCATTTCATTATTTGTTACTTCTTTGATGGCATTGTCATAGATGGGAAAAAGTGATACGCCATTTCCTGTAGCATATTGGTGTCCATATTCTTCCCAAATTAATCGAATTATGGATGAATCCCCATATGACTCAACCATGAATTTTTGCCATAATGCACTTCTGTATTGATATATGTCAACTCCATGGTCAATATTATGCTCTGGGTATGTTAGGGGAGTAGATACGTTGCAATTTCCTAGCATTGTTGATAGGTGTATGCTATTTGGATAAATTACATTTTCCATGTATGTTGCTGTTTGTTCAAATAGCCATCCATTATACATATAGTTGCCTACTTGCCCAGAAACAGAATATCCATAGCGTAATTGAATTGAATGGTGTAATTCATGGGCAATTACATGATGGCTCCATGATGGTAGTTCATCATATTCATTTAATAGAGTAGAAATTTTCATGAAACTAGTATATCCACCAGTATATGGCTCTACTGAATAGGGGTTTTCAGGGACAACCATGCCAGCAGCGTCATTAGCTATGTAAACATCATATAAGGAGTTTCCTCCAAAATTATTACAATGTAGCGGTGAATCAATATTTAAAATCGTTTCATCACAGTCAGGAGGAGGAGCTTCCCAGCCTGCATTCATGTAAGTTACATATGCTGCTTCTAAATGGTCAATTATGGATTGAGCATATCCAAAATTAGATTGGAGGTTGTACCATGTTCCAAAAACTTCTTGAGAGTCGACATTTGCTGTTGTGAAATGAATGATGAAATGTTCGCTTTGAATGGTTTCATGGAATGTATATTCATTTCTTATGATATTACGGTTTTCCTTGTCAACAATGCATGGGACACTATATGCCATGGAAATCATGAGTGATAATAATGTGATTTTTTTCATGCTATTACTGAGGTTTTATGCTCCCTGATCCATTTACTTCGCTATTCACACTCGTGGGGTTTCCATGATATTTTATACTCCCTGAACCATTTACTACTGCTGATATTGATTCAGATGCCCAAAACATTGCATCTCCTGATCCGTTAACGGTAACGTTGGTCGTTTTAGATTTAAGATCTTTTAGCATTATATTTCCCGAACCATTTATTTCGACTGTTAGCGTTTGAACGTCTCCATTGCCTGTAATGTTGCCTGATCCAGCTATGTTTAATGATAGGTTTTCATTTTTAAAATTAATGAGATTCATATCACCAGATCCAGTAATGGATGCTTTGTCATAATTGGGTACATTTACATTAACTACTAATTCATTTGTTGAAGAATAATTTTTGTTTGTTGATATTTGTAGATTGTTATTGGTTACTTTGGTTTTGACAATTGGTATTATGTTGTCATCTCCGGTTATGGTACAATTGAATTCATCTGAAGTATTGATGATAACATTCATGCTGCCTATTGAATTAATGGAATTAAAGCTAGGAAGTTCACGATTTTCACTAGTCAAGTTACCAGAGCCTTTTATTTTATTTACTGAATAGCAAGACATTAGACCAATTCCAATTAATACTATTAGGCATATTATAATAAATATCATTTTCATTTGACTCCTTTATTTAATTGATAATTTACGAAAAACAATTGAATAATGATAGTGCTGAAGAGAATGTGGGCTTAAGAATTAATCCTTGGAGTATTCTATGTATTCTATTGCTTTTAAATGTTCTCTGCTAAATATTTGGCCTGTCCTTGTATCTAAGATGACTTCATATATTTGTCCACCGCCTGAAGTTGTATTCATGGAGATTTGATATCTGCCATTGTTTGAATTAGTTACGAACATCTCTTGCTCAGTTTGACCCATTATGAGAAACATGCACGCACAAGTTAAGAATCCTATTAAGAATGTTTTAATGTTATTCATTTATTCCTCCTTTTTTTCTAAAAGTTAGTTTGACCACACTCCATATCGTTCTTTCCTTAATTTCATTGCTAAATATGCTTCTAATTCTTCAGCATCTTTTCTAGTAGGAATTGGATTGTATTTTTCATAAAACTCTGGTACTAATTTCATTCCAAAGCGTTTGGCATAGGTATTGGATTTATATCCATCTTTATGTTGTCTGAAGCGAATGGAGGGTTTTTTTGCTGATTGGCCAACATAAAAACATCGATTCCCTAATAAAAACTTAGGACTTTGTTTTCTAAATTTACTTATTTTTCCTGCTTTTTTATCTAACTCAATTACATATAAATAATATTTCACGAATTATTTAATGGATATACTGATGGTTACTTTTTCATTATCTATGGTTAATAGTTCTCCTCTTGTGGGATTTTTCTTTGCTTTTTCATAAATTTCATGAATATCAAATAATGGCTTGCCAGATTCATCTTGAAATGCAGGATCTTTCCAAGCATTTTGCATGCCTTTTAAAGCTATTTTCTGTATGAAATTAGCAAAAAAACCAGTTTCCAAACTTATTTTGAAATTAGAGTTTTTATTTTTTTCTTTATTTTTAATTTTAATATGTAACTTTAATTCATCATCATCATCATTTGTAATGATTCCATCTCCCTGTATTGTTACATTAGTATTGTTGTCATTGTTTTTATTTTTTGAAATTTGTTTTTTAATGATTGGGCTTGCAACTATTAATCTAATGAAAATTGCTCCAAAAAAGATTCCAATTACTGCCCAGACGGAAGTGCTTTGAGGTAAGATAGGATTTCCTAGTGCATCTACACCAAAAATTATTGCCAATAGAAGTGAAAGAGGCAATACTTGAGTCTTAAAAGAAATTTGTTTTTTTATTTTTTTCTTCGGTCTTAAAGACATGACATAAACTAATCCTGATAAGATCCATAGCCATGAAGGGAATTGCCATTGAAGAATAAACCATAACGTAAATAGAACGACCATTGAATATCTCCTAAATGTTAATTGTTTTTTTGCTGTGCCGAGGGAGGGACTCGAACCCTCACACTCCGAAGAATACTGGATTTTGAATCCAGCGCGTCTACCAATTTCACCACCTCGGCTTATTTCAATATAACAAATTTAGTATTTTTTTTCATCTTTGTAAAAGGCAAACATATTTATTTTTAGTTTATTAAATTGATATTTGTAAGACTTTTTAAAAAGGCCTATTTTATGCCATCGCATTTAATCATATAATAAGGACACTTTATGGCATTTTCAACTGTATCTAGAATGTTTAATCAAGTAACTCTTGACCATGGTGATAGAGAGTTATATCATTATAAAAATAATGATTCATGGGTAGGAATCTCAGGAAAAGAAATTAGAGGGATTGTAAAAAATTTATCATTTGGTCTTAAGTCGATGGGGATTGGTAAGGGTGATAATGTTTCATTATTATCTACTAATAGTCCTAGATGGGCAATGAGTGATTATGGGATTATTTGTTCAGGTGCCGCTACTGTTGGCATTTACCCTACTTTGATTGCCTCGCAGATTGAATATATAATTAATGATTCTAATTCAAAAGTGATATTTGTAGAGAATCAAGACCAATTAATCAAAATAAAAGAAATATGGAGTAATTGTCCACAATTGTCTCATGTAATTGTCATGGATGATTCGGTAGATGATGGTGATGATAAAATATCAAGTTTTTCTACTTTTTCTAAAAGAGGTGTTGATTTTAATGGTAATTCAGAAGAAGGTTTTGACAGTTTGACTAATATTGCCAAACCAGATGATTTGTTGACTTTGATATATACATCAGGCACGACAGGTAACCCTAAGGGGGTGATGTTGACCCATGGCAATATAATGAGTAATGTTGAGGGAGTATCTAGACTTATTGAATTTGATCAAAATGAAAAATTCCTTTCATTTCTACCGTTAAGTCATGTTTTTGAAAGAATGGGTGGACATTTTACTGCTTTTAGCATGGGTTCCATAGTTTATTATGCAGAAAGTATTGAAACGGTTCCAGATAATTTACAAGAAGTCAAACCTTCTATCGTTCTTAGTGTTCCTCGATTATATGAAAAAATGTATGCTCGAGTTAGAGAAGGCTTAAAGTCAGCTCCAGAAGCACGGCAAAAGATTTTTTGGTGGGCAATTAATGTGGGCAAGCAGGCTACTGAATATAGATTGCAAAATAAATCATTACCATTAATGCTTGGTTTGAAACATAAAATTGCCAATAAGTTAGTATATGGAAAGGTTAAGGACAGGGTAGGGGGTAATTTGCGATTTTTCATGTCAGGTGGCGCGCCCTTATCTAAGGAAATTGCTGAATTTTTTGCTGCTGCAGACATTACTATACTAGAAGGGTATGGCTTATCTGAAACGAGCCCTGTGCTAACGACAAATTCTCCGGGGAACATTCGCTTTGGAGCTGTTGGTAAATCATTGTTTAATGTTGACATAAGGATTGCAGATGATGGTGAAATATTGGCTAAAGGTCCAAATATAATGGTAGGATATTTTAATAATGAAGATGCTACTAAGGAAGCCATAGATGAAGATGGCTGGTTTCATACCGGAGACATAGGCCATTTGGATGATGACGGTTATTTATTCATTACGGATAGAAAGAAAAACATACTCATTACTGCAGCTGGAAAAAATGTTGCCCCTGCTCCAATGGAGAATGCTTTAGTCAGTTCATCATACATAGAGCAGTCGGTAGTCATTGGTGATAAAAGAAATTTTATTGGAGCATTGGTTGTGCCTGCTTTTGATGCGGTAAAAAGTCATTTGAAAGAAATGGGAAAAGAATTTTCAAGCAATGATGAAATTATTGCAGATTCTGATGCAAATGCCTTGATTCGCTCTGAGATTGATGCTGCAATGGAGAATTTTTCTAATTATGAGCGCATAAAAGAATTCTCACTCCTTCCAAGGCTACTTGCTTTAGAAAACGGTGAGTTAACACCAACACTTAAAGTTGTACGAAAGGTTGTTTTAAAGAATTTTTCAGATCAAGTTGATGCTATTTATTCAAATTCGAATTGATATTATTATTATAAAAAATTAAAGGAAAACAATGGCGACATACAAAGAAGCAGGAGTAGATGTTGATGCCGGAACAGAAGCGATTGTAAGGATCAAAAAACATGTACGTGAAACATTTAATGCAAATGTTTTGACAGATCTTGGTGGATTTGGTGGATGCTTTCAATTTCCCAAGGATAAATATGATGATCCAGTTTTGATCTCTAGCGCTGATGGTGTTGGTACTAAATTAAAGTTAGCTTTTTTGACTAATTGCCATGATACCATTGGCCAATGTTTGGTTAACCATTGTGTTGATGACATCTTGGCGGTTGGTGCACGTCCATTATTTTTTCTTGATTATTTTGCAGCTGGAAAATTAAATATTGATGTTTTTGAGGAAGTGGTTTTTGGTTTATCAAAAGCGTGTAAGGAAAATGAGTGTGTTTTGATTGGAGGAGAAACAGCTGAAATGCCTGATTTTTATTCTCCTGGTGATTATGATATCTCAGGTACGATTGTTGGTGTTGCAGAAAAAACAAAAATGATGCCTAGTCGCCCAATTAATAAAGGTGATTTACTTATTTGATTACCGTCAAATGGATTGCATACTAATGGCTATTCATTGGCTAGAATGGTTCTTTTGGATAAATTCCAGGTAAATGATCATGTGGATGAATTAGGTACGACAGTTGGTAAAGCTTTGCTTTCAATTCACAAATCATATTTACCGGTTTTAAATTCAGTTTTAGATGAAGATTGGTTAGTAGGGATTTCTCATGTTACAGGAGGTGGCATTGTAGAAAATACAATGCGAATCTTAAATGAAGATCAAAATTTAAAAATTGATTGGAATGCATGGGAGAGACCTACAATTTTTAATTTGATTCAAAGTTTGGGAAATGTACCTGAAGATGATATGAGACAATCCATGAATTTGGGAATTGGAATGATTTTGATAGTTAAGCCAGAAGGGTTTGATATTCTAAAATCACATTTAGGTTCTCAAGGTGAGCCTTATATTCACTTAGGTGAAATAAATTAACATATGAAAATAGCCATTTTAGGCGCTGGATCTTGGGGGGTAACTTTAGGGCAAGTATTAAGTGAAAATGGCTCTGATGTATGTTTATGGCACCATGAAATGGCTTTTGTCAATGCGATTAACCAAACCCATGAACATCCTTTTTTACCTGGATTCAATTTAGATTCCAAGATGCAATTTACATCTTCATTGGATGAAATTTTTCAATATGGAGACATGTTGATTTCTGCATTGCCAAGTCAGGTAGTAAGAAAAGTCTTAAA
>JAYZCM010000080.1:0-8720 GCA_036338305.1 Fidelibacterota bacterium
AAATTATTTTTATTAAATAAAAATGAAAGTGATAATTCTGTTAATCTAGAACCGCTAAAGCCATATTCATTATCTGATAGCGGTTCATCAATTTTAAATGACATTCCCAAAAAAACTGGATTTTTTATTTTTTTATAATAATATTGCGTTTCAAAAACAATTTTTTTCACTCCTGCACTCATACTAAAATGCCTATGTTCTTCAAATTGTCCATTATCTTTTTTTAAAAAAGGACTTTGACTTAGTGTATTTTTTGATGGCATTACATATCCTAATCCAAAAAATAAACGAGAGCCTTGACCTCTGCCTGTATTTAAAGCTAAATATCGTAACATTAATCTAGCATCTCCTAAATACCCACCAATGGCATTTAAAAAATTAGAGTGCGAATGTTCATCTCTATGATGAGCCGATGATTCATCAAGTTCCCATCCCATGTGACGAGTACCTACAATTTGTTGAAAAGATAAATTCCACCAATCAGAAAGGCCAATGGTAATTGTTGGTGAAATAATTGTAGTAGATAAAGTACCTTCATGATCATAAGGCTCAGAATCATCAATTTGATCATGTCGCCAATCAATAAATTGATAAAAAAAGTCTGATGATACCATTATGTCACCTGCATTCAAACCTACACCTTGATCAGAATTGCCAACTGGCATTGAGGGGTTCCCTCACATGGGTCATTGACCAAATAAAATATTAATGAATGTTAAAAAAGAAAATATAAATGTTATTTTATGTTTCATGTCTTAATAATGTAAATTCCATTATATTCATTAAATTAATTTAATTCATTTTCTCATTATATGAAGAATCAAATCAAAACCTTAGATTATAAAGCCACTTCTACTAAAAAACAATTTGTGCAATCACTGCATGATACAGGCTTTGTAGTTTTACATAATCATCCTATTAATAAAAAAAACATAGAATTAGTATACGATGAATGGGGGGAATTTTTTAATGATGAAAATAAATATGATTACAAATTCAACATAGATACTCAAGATGGCTATTTCCCTTATTTATCTGAAAATGCAAAAGGAAATGAAATAAAAGATTTGAAAGAATTCTTTCATTATTATGATTGGGGTGTTTACCCTAATGGAATGAGTGACAATACCATTAAATTATATGAACAATTATTAAATGTAGGAAAAGAAATTTTAAATTGGATTGATGATTTTTCTCCTAAGGAAATCTCTTCAAATTTTTCCATTCCTTTATCAAATATGATTCATGATAGTCAAGCAAACCTTTTACGCATCATACATTATCCACCATTAGATGGAAAAATTAAAAAAGGAGCAGTGCGTGCTGCTGCTCATGAAGACATTAATCTCATAACCATACTAATAACCGGCTCTGAGCCTGGACTGCAAGTAAAAACAAAACAAAATAAATGGGTTGAAGTAGAATGTAATCCAGGTTGGCTTGTCATTAACATAGGAGACATGCTGTCTGAATGTTCAAATGGATATTTCCCATCAACTTCTCATCGTGTCATAAATCCAATAGAAAGTGAAATGAAAAAATCAAGATATACCATGCCATTATTCATTCATCCTAGAGATGAAGTTGTATTGTCAAAAAAATATAATGCCAAAAGTTTTTTAGATGAACGCCTTAAAGAACTTGGACTGAAAAAATAATTTAAATACTGCTAAATTTCTTTTTCTTTGATTTAGCCCAATAATAAGCACAAAAACCAAATGATAATTCAAAAATAACAAATAAGGTTATGTTCATTGCTATTCCGCTTGCAAAACCATAACTATGTAATCCAACACTTAATAGATTTACTCCAAACCATGCCATGATTACTACAATATTATTAATTATCATTCCAAATGCAAATCCTAATGGTTTAACATAGCCTGTAAGTCTCATGTGTAACATAATTATTTGCCACATGACAATTAATAATGCACCATTTTCCTTAGGATCCCATCCCCAAAATCTACCCCATGATTGATCTGCCCATATCCCACCTAAAATTGTCCCAAATAATGTAAAAAACAATGCAAAAAGAGTTGCCCCAAACATATTTGAATTTATTGTTTTAAGATAATTATGATTATTAGGATTTTTAATTGCCTGAATTAAATATACATGCCCCAACAATCCTGCAAAAAGTGATGTACCATAGCCAGTAGTAATTGTTATTACATGTGTGGCTAACCAAAAATTAGAATTTAAAACTGCAACTAACATTCCAAGAGTATCACCATCATTAGCATATCCAAAACCTACAAAATGTAAAACAACTCCACAAATTGATCCCGCAAAAATACCCATGCCATCTTTTCTATTTTGTTCTAAAAATACAGAACAAACAACACCAATTAAGCTTACAAAAATAACACTTTCATACAAAGTTGAAACAGGGGGCCTTTGCATGATTATTATTCTTAACAAGATACCATAAAAATGAAATATCAATCCAATTAATAAACTGAAAAATGCCACTTTCCTTAAAACAATAGGCTTATACATAAAAGAGATTGATAAAAGAAAAAATGCCAAAACATATAAAATCATGCTTTTTACAAAAATATCTAATTCATTATACCATGTCTCAATTTTTAAATGATTTATGTTAAGTGCATTATTCCCAATAAATAATTTTTCATATTCTAATAAAACATTATTTTTTTCAATTTCATTTTCATTTAAACTAGCAATAACATAATTTGATAAAATATTTAACATCTTTTGCTGCAATGGACCAATTTTTCTACCATCCATTAATTCCCATGGAGAAAGCCAACTACCTTCAAAATCTTTTTCATCTGAAGGAATAATCTTTAATGCTTGGGAAAAATTATCTTTATTAAGTTCATTAAGCTGCATTAACATATTACTTAATTTTTTATCAGTATCATTCCAAGCATCTTGTTCTTTACTTATCATTTTTTCTATGTAAGGATTTAATTCTTCTGCATTATTCATTACATCATAATAACTAATTTTTTTCCCTACATCAATTTTTAAAGTATTTGCAATATTTTGATCTTCTATGGATATTAATGGCAGTAAACAAGTCAAGCTAAAGCACAGTTCTTGAAAATGAATGACATTTTTATATAGATTCAACATTCCTTCATCAAAATGATTAAGATCTTCTTTATCCATAAATTGAATTTTTTTAATATATTCTAATTGATGCTGAAGACCAATCAATATATCCATCCGATTATACATGTGATCAGAATTCCATGTCAATCCTAGACTTCCAACAATTTCAGGATTTTTTATATTAAAAACTTTATATTTATCAGCATCATTAGGATGCATAGAAATATCAATAAGCCAATCAACAGCAGATAACTTTTTTTCTTTGAAATCGTCTGGTAATGCTGAACTTTTCAAAGTTCTTTTACCATGCATGGCTAAAAGATGATTTCTAGCAAATGTATCGAGAGGTTTAATTCGACCATTTTCTTGTACTGGAATGTCTTTGATATCAAATGAACGTGAGAAAAGAAAGCTTAATCCAATAATAAAATAAATAATGATTCTATTATGATTCATGGAACTGCCTTTTAAATAATCTTGGAAGTTTTGAAAAAAGATGGACTAAAAGTCCAAAGCACATTATAATACTAGAAATATAGGGAAAAAGTCTTCCATAGTTTTTTACTGCAGCAAATACTGAAGTTTCCATTTCAGGTGTTTCAATGAAAGAAGATTGGTAAAAAGTATATCCTTTATGTCTTAAGGGATGATTCATTTTTATTTTAAAACGTTTTGAAATGCCTTCCTCAATAAGATTAATGTCCGAACTATAACTTTTAGCAATACCCGTTCCAGAATGCATTACTTTTTTAAAATCCAAAAGTTCAATTTGAAAAGGTAGGTAGGTACGTTTTTTACGAAATAAAATAACATAATCTTCATTATTTACTTTTAATTGTTGCGGAATGGTTTGGCCCAAAAACAAACCATACACACCATCTGAATTATTACCTGAATTATATAAATTAAACATTATTCCTGGGCGATTCATATTTTCTTCTTTTAATGGAGAAAGCTCATTTAACATAAAATTTTTCATCATTCCTTTAAAATAAATTGGAGAAGAATTATTTCTAGATTGTGGTTCACAATTTTCCATGTAATCAATTATTTCAATTTCAAAATGAAAACTTTCATGTTTTAAAATATTTCCTGAACTTAATAATGGATGATCAAAAACAACATAATGATCAGAATCATTATTTGAAGTGTTAATTATTGCAAGTTCCATATAATGATAATCTTCAATAAAATCTGATGAAGAACCTTCATCTATCACCATATTCCCTTCGGAACTAAAAATTGCAGTTAATCCACCACCAACAAGTAATAGTAAGCCTCCTAAATGTAAAATAATGATTCCTACCTTACTCCTTTTCCATAAATTTTTATTAAAAAAGAAAAAAGATAAATTAATGAACATTAATAACATAGTTGGCCTAGCACCAGGAAGAGGAAAATACCAAAGCCACAATATCCATGATGAAAAATATTTCTCTTGAACAGCAAATAATCCCATGTTTTTTTGAGCAATTGTTCCCAATATGACTAAAATCATCATCCACATCATGGTAAAAACGAATACTTTTGGAGTTTTTAAAATTTTCATGGATTAGTTAGGAAATTTTAAAGATGAACAAAATTTAATAAAATCTGATTTTATTTCTGAAATACCTTCCATGTTTAAAGATGCTTTAACAAAATATGTATTTTCATCTAAAAAGAAAATAGCACAAAGAAATGAACGACCATCCTCATCATTAATAAGTTCAATCATTTCATAATTGAAATGCTTACCTGTCATTATGCTTATTTCTTTTTTTATTTCATCAATGCTTAAAGCAGGTAAATCAAGTTGCCTTCTCCAACGATTAACATTGGACTGCAGCCCTCCTCCTTTACTATTTAACTTTATGACTGATAAATCTCCCAAGCCTTTAGAATAAGGAATTGAAAAACTTAATAATCTCATTGAAGAACCTGAGGAGGGGATCCATGCGTCTGGCGTTACATACCCCAAATCATTAAATGTATTTATTTCATGATGATCTTTAATAACAGATTTTGAAATTTGTTTTTTTTCTAATTTGTATGTCCTAATGTTTTTGTCTGACGAACAAGAAATCATCAAAATACAAAAAATCAAATAAGTAAAAAATCGATTCTCTCCCATTAATAAATTTAATTAGGAATGTATGGTAAATATGTCCACTTTATTTATAATTAAATCAATTCTTGTGATTTTAATCAAGTAAATAAATTTAGTGATAAAGAACAAAAAATAAATGATGAATAAATGAATAATTTGTTATGTAAGGCAAGGGTGTTAATTCACCACCGTCTTATATAAAATATCTCCTTATTGTTTAACTCCCCCATTAGGGGGAGTTTTTTTTATTACTAAAATATTTAATATTTTTTTATTAATATTGTTTCAATGTCATTAAATAATTTATTTGATAATAAAAAATATGACTTGAAATATGTCATTTCTTTAATCATCATCCCCATGATGGGAATTTTTGGTACAATATTTTATGCTTTGAATCATGGGATTAAATGGCAAGAACCAATTCTTCTTATATTGTTTTGGATTATTACAGGTTTAAGCATAACAATTGGGTATCATCGTTTATTTGCACATCGTAGCTTTAAATCACATCCATTGTTAGATTGGATATTAATGATTTTTGGAGCTGCAGCATTAGAAAATTCAGCGTTAAAATGGTGTTCAGATCATCGTAGACATCATAAACATCTCGATACAGATAAAGACCCTTATAGTATTACTAAAGGTTTCTTTCATGCTCACATGGGATGGATCCTTGAAAACAAGCCTTCTCCCTTGGAAAAAATTAATGACTTAGAAAAAAATCCAGCTTTGAAGTTTCAAGATAAACATTATAATCTTCTATTTATAATTTTTGGCGTATTAATTCCCATGTCATTAGGTTTTTTTTGGGGGAGACCTTTTGGAGCACTTTTTTGGGGAGTATTTCTTAGAATTACTCTTGTACATCATTTTACATATTTTATCAACTCATTATGCCATTACATAGGTACAAAACCATATAATTCAGAATGTACATCTAGAGATTCTTGGTTTATGGCACTACTTACTTTTGGTGAAGGTTTTCATAATTATCACCATAAATTTCAATGGGATTATAGAAATGGCATTAGATGGTTTGATTTTGATCCTAGCAAATGGATAATTTGGCTATGTTCAAAAGTTGGTTTGGCAAAAGAACTAAAAAAGGCTAATTTCATTCAAATCATGAAAGCAAAATCAAAAAATAAATGGAATCAAATTTATTTATGTTTGGATAGAATGCCAAAAAAAATGAAAAGAGTACATGAAAAAAAATTATCCATCATTAATCATAAAATTCAATCAATAGAAAAATCTTTAATGAAATTTGATAAAAAAATAAATTATAATCTTTTAAAAAATAATTCATCTAAAAAACTTAATAACATATATCAAAATAAAATTAAATTTCTACAAATTGAATATGCGTCTCAGCTGAAATCATTATCATTATTATTATTTACAGTTCAAAAAACGCACCCATAGTTTTTTCTTACTCGGTATATTGATAAAAACATAAATTATGATTCTTAATATATACTTAATTTCAATTAAATATAATTAATAACAATTTTTTAGGAGATAACGTTGAGTAACAATAGTCATCACGAAGAAAGTTTTTGGAAAAAATATATCTTTTCAATAGATCATAAGGTCATTGGAATCCAATATGGAATAACTGCTCTATTATTTTTATTTTTAGGTTTTTCTCTAATGATGGTCATGAGGTGGCAATTAGCATACCCAGATACACCCGTTCCAATCGTTGGTGGTTTAGTGGAATGGTTAGCAACTTTGAATGGATTTGCAAGTGATGGAAATCTACCAGCTGATTTATATAATGTGTTTGGTGCCATGCATGGTACCATAATGATTTTTCTAGGTGTTGTTCCACTTGTTGTAGGAGCCTTTGGAAATTATCTAGTACCATTGCAAATTGGTGCTCCAGACATGGCGTTCCCAAAACTTAACATGGCATCATATTGGGTATATTTTATCGGTGGCATAGTTATGTTCATAAGTTTTTTTCTACCAGGTGGTGCTGCAAATTCTGGGTGGACATCTTATCCTCCCCTATCAGATATTGCAACCGTAGGTCAAACTTATTGGCTTATTGGAATGATATTTTTAATAACTTCCTCACTTCTAGGCTCCATGAACATAATTGTTACAATCATTCAATTAAGAGCCGAAGGCATGACCTGGATGCGGCTTCCATTTTTCGTATGGAGTCAACTTGTAACATCTTTTTTACTCGTATTAGCATTTCCTCCTCTTGAAGCTGCAGGAATTTTTCAATTGATGGATAGAGTTTTTGGAACAAGCTTTTTTCTACCCAGTGGATTAGTAGTTGGAGGAGAAGCACTTGATGTTAGCGGAGGAGGTAGTCCTCTGCTTTGGCAACATCTATTTTGGTTTTTAGCACACCCTGAAGTGTATGTATTAATATTGCCTGGAATGGGTATTCTATCTGAAGTAATTGCAAATAATACAAGAAAACCAATATGGGGTTATAAATCTTTAGTATATTCTGCAATCTTTTTAGGCTTCATGTCATTTCTTGTTTGGGCGCATCATATGTTTTTAACTGGAATGGGTCAAGCAATGAGTATCTTTTTTCAAACGACCACAATGATAATTTCTGTTCCTTCAGTAATAATACTGACATGTTTTATGTTATCATTGTGGGGTGGATCAATTCGCTTTAATACTCCCATGTTATTTGCACTAGGTTGGATACCAATGTTTGGTATAGGTGGTTTAACAGGGTTGCCTTTAGGTTTGTCTACGCCCGATATTCATCTACATGATACTTATTATGTAATTGGACATTTTCATTATGTTGTTGCTCCCGGAACAATTTTTGCTATTTTTTCAGGAATTTATTTTTGGTTTCCTAAAGTTACAGGTAAAATGCTTAATGAAACTTTAGGAAAAGTACACTTCTATTTTTCATTTATTTTTATGAATGGGATATTTTGGCCCATGTTAATACAGGGGCTAGGTGGTGTTTCTAGAAGACTAGCAGATGGTGGTGCTTCTTATGCACATGCTCAAGAATTTTTACATTGGAATGTTATAATGTCATATTCAGCATGGTTATTAGCTATTGCACAAATTCCATTTATTATTAATCTTTTTATAACACTTAGAAATAAACGATTTGAAAAAAGAGTTAAAAAAATTATTCATCAGGGTATAACAGCTAAGCATGTTAATTTTCCTGATAATGATCCTAATCCATGGAAAGCTACAACTATAGAATGGACGGATACTACGTCACCTCCTTTAGGTCATGGAAATTTTGAAACAATTCCATCAGTTTATAGAGACCCATATGAATATAGTGTTCCTGGAGAAGAAGAAGATTTTATTCCACAAAGTAAAGAATAAGGAAAAATAAAAAATGCAAATACCATATAATGAAGAATTAAGACCAGATACCGGTTTATATAATGCCAAGCTCGGCATTTGGCTGTTCTTAGCATCTGAGGTAATGTTATTTGGAGGTTTATTTTCAGCTTATATATTATTAAGAACAGGAAATCCGTTTTTCATGGCAAATCAACATTATTTAAACGTTCCACTTGCCACACTCAATACC
>JAYZCM010000081.1:0-11605 GCA_036338305.1 Fidelibacterota bacterium
ACTCCTAGCCATGGATGTTATTCTACCGTTGGAATTGAAAATCATTTAGGTAATGTGGGTTTAGAGTATACGTTTAATAATACATACCCAGAATCTGCTTCTACATTACAAGATGGATCAGCTTTATTTATTTCTAATGTCGAATATTCTGATTTTATCATTGGAGATATAAATGGTGATGAGGTTCTTGATATTTTAGATGTTGTTGTCCTTATAAATGCAGTATTGAATGATGGATTTTATGAAGAGGCTGATATGAATCAAGATGGTGTTCTTGACATATTGGATATTGTTTTATTAGTAAATGTAATTTTAGAATAAAATAATTGTTATTAATAAGTTGAAGTTTCTTACTATACATATTATTAATTAGAGAGAAAACATGCATATTAGAGTAATTTTTTTCATAGTATTATTTTTTAGTATTTCTTGTCAGTCGAAAAAAAATAATACTTCTGAGGGTAGTGGTAAAGTAAGTGAAAGATTAGAAAATCTTAATTCTAAAAATGATGAAAATGGTCGTTGGAAGTGCGAAGAAGAAGTATGCCTTCATCTTAGAAATCATAATGAGTCGAAAAGAACATTTGAAATTTTCATGATTAATTCAGTGCCTATTTTTGGCTTTCAATGTGACCTTCCTGGGGTTAATATTATTAATTCATCTGGGGGTTTACTTGAGGAAAATGAATACCAAACTTCAAATAGTGCTTCTAGGCTCTTATCTTTTTCAATGCAAGCTAAGCCCATACCTGCTGGAATGGGGGTATTGACTGAAGTTCATTATGATAAACCTTTGGAAGAAGTTTGCATGACACAAATAATCTTTGCAGGAATTGGTGGTTCAAAATTATCAAATAATAATCCAGATTGCATGGGATTAGATTAATGGCATGTTGAATAAAAAAATATATTATTTAATAATTATATTTTTTAGTTATCTACTTTCTTATGAGGTAGGTGATGTGCTTGCAACATCAACTCAAAATACGGAATATAGCATATGTTATGGCACTCAATTAGACCCTGATAATGATGGGATATTTAAATTTTCTGAATATAATGGTGATTTGAATGGAGGAGATTACTATGTAATATTTTTAGAAATGGGAACATCTTGGTGACCTGCATGTTTTAGTTCATTACCAAGTTTTGATAATGTCGTTCAGCAGTGGGAAGAAAATGAAAATGTTTTAGTATTTCAATCCTTAGGTGATTTAAATGAGCCATATTCTTGCGATGATTGGGGAAGTCAAGCTGTTTCAGGAATTCCATTAATAATAGATGATACAGGATTGCCTGTTTTTGGCATGTTTCATACGGATAATTTATTACCTAGTTCTGTATTTATAGATCATACAATGACTGTATATTATAAAGAAGCAGGTTTCGCTGGAGAGCCTGCTGTTAATGATATCATTCAAAATATGTTGAATAATTTATATTATTCTCCAATTATTGCTACAAATTCTCAGGTTTTATTAGATAATGAAATTGATGATGATGGTGTATTGAATCCAGGCGAAGGTTTTTCTGTAGAATTTTCCATTACTAATAATTCATTTGAAACTGATGTATTTGATGCTGTCGCAACATTAACTATTGATTCTGGTGGTAGCGTGATTAGTGATGCAGTACTTAATTTAGGTGATATTTCTCTTGGTGAGTTAATTAATATAGGCTATGATGTATTATTGGATTTGTCAGTTCCATTTGGAGATTTTGATTTATTGATGACATTTACAGCTGACTATGTAAATAGTGTTGGTGAATTAGATAGTTTTTCTAAAACAGTACCCATCTCAGTTGATATATCATTAAATCAAGTAGGTTTTCCGATTGCTACTGCAGAATTAAGATCAAGTCCTTTAGTAATTGATTTGGATTCTGATGGAGAGTTGGAAATCATTGTAGGTGATAATAATGGTTTTGTTCGTATTTATGATGTTAACGGGGTGGAGGTTGTTAATGAGAACTTTCCATTTGATACAGGAAATCAAATTTGGGGATCTGCTGCATCAGCAGATTTAGATAATGATGGGAAGATGGATTTTGTGATTTCATCTAAATCAAAACATTTATATATTTTTGATGAGAATGGTCTCAAAGTAGATTATAATGCTAATAAATATTTAATGGGAACTCCTTCAATTGGAAATTTGGATGATGATGATGATTTGGAAGTTGTTATTGGAGGATATTCATCTCCATCTGCTACTAACCAAATATTTGTAATTAATCCAGATGGTACTGACGTAGCAGGTTTTCCATTAGTTTTAGGTGAAAAAGTTAAGGCTGGAATTGCTTTGGCTGATTTTAATGAAAATGGAAAAGATGATATGGTCATCGGTACAGATGATGATAATCTTTATCTAATATATGATGATGGAATAATTGCTAATGGTTTCCCTTTTGTGGGTTTAGATAAATTTCAAGCAGCTCCTACGATTATGGAATTAGAAGGAGATAAAATAATTTTTTCGGGATGTAATGATGATAATTTTTATGCAGTAAATGATGATGGCACTTTGCGGTTTAGTATACTTACTGGTAATAAGGTTTTATCTTCTCCTTCATTTTTAGAATATGATAATGATATATATGTATTTTTTGGTTCTGATGATGATAGAATATATGCAGTTGACATGGAAGGTAATCCTCTTGATGGTTGGCCATTAGATCTAACAGGGAGCATTCAGGGCTCCATTGTTTTTTCAGATTTAGATGGTGATTTAGCTCCAGAGGTTGTTGCTGCTACGGATTCAGGTGATTTAGTTGCATTTCATTTAGATGGTAGTTATGTCGATTATTTCCCAATAACAAATGATTTTCCATTTTCTGGAGCTCCAATGATTGAAGATTTAGATGGTGATTCTGATTTGGAAATATTAGCTGGTTCAGGAAGTAATCTATATATTGTTGATTTTAAAGATCATGGTAACATTTCAGATTATTGGAATCTTTATCGTGGAGATATTAGTCGAAACGGATGTCGATTTTACATGATGGAAACTGAAGATTGCAATGTTGATTTAGGTGATGTTACTGGCGATGGAAATATTAATATACTAGATCTAGTTCAAATTGCTAATTTTATTATAGATAATAATATTATTCTTTCATATGATTGTGCTGCAGATTTTACAGGTGATGGAAATATTAATATTTTGGATTTAGTTCAGATCGCAAATTTTATTATTAATAATTAACAGATATCAAGCTTTCTAATAGTAATATTTCTAATGTTTTATCAATTTATTTGACTAATCATTTTAGAACCTGTAAATTTCCTTTCTTACTTATTAAATAATGTCAGAAACAAAATCTTCAAGAGTATTAGTTAACATAATAGGTATTCCATCATTATTGTCAATTATAGTGCTGGGTGACAATACATATAATTTCCCTATTTTTTCAATTTTTGTCTTAATAGTATTATTATTAGGAAGCATTGAAGTGCCAATTTTAGTTGAGAGAATGAAAGGTAAACCATTTTTGCCTCTTTTAATGATATTTATTTTTATTCTTCAAACTAATAGATTGCCTTATTTTGATTCATTTATGTCTAATTATGATTTATTGGTATTGATAACATTACTATCAATGATCATTGAGGTTTTTAGAAAACAAAAAACATCCATGGTTAATATTTTCAGTGTATTATTTGCGTTTGTTTGGTTAGGCTTGATGCTAGGGTCTCTTTCTGTTTTAAGAAATATTGATAGTATTGGTTTTACCCTTACTTTATTTATGTTTTTAGGTGTTTGGATTTGTGATACATCTGCATTTTTATTTGGGAAAAAATTTGGTAAGAAAAAAATACTTCCAAAAGTAAGTCCAAATAAAACATGGGTTGGAACAGTCATGGGATTAATTATAACAATGATTTTTATGGTTTCAATGTATTGTTTTGATTATTTTCCTTTAATTATTTCTTTTTGGGATGTAATGTGTATTAGTTTGATAATAGGTATATGTGGTCAGCTTGGTGATTTTTCTGAATCACTTTTAAAGAGAGAAGCGCAGATAAAGGATAGCAGTAATTTGCTAAGAGGACATGGCGGCATTCTTGATCGTTTTGATTCATTGGCATTTGTATCTCCTATTATATTAATGTATTATAAATATTTTATTTAATTTGATTGAGAATGATATAAAAATAATTTTAGCTACAGATTGTGGATCAACTACTACAAAAGCAATTTTGATTCAATTTCTCAATGGCAGATATCGTTTGACTCATAGAGGAGAGGCACCAACTACGGTTGAAGCGCCATTTGAAGATGTGACTCGTGGTGTTTTAAATGCAATAATTGAATTAGAAGAATTATCTGGAATTACCATTTTGGATGGGGAAAAAATAATTTCTCCAATGAATAATGGCATAGGGGTTGATGCATATATCTCAACTAGTTCTGCTGGTGGAGGACTTCAGATGATGGTTGGTGGTGTTGTTAAAAGTATGACAGGAGAAAGTGCGCAGCGTGCTGCATTAGGTGCAGGAGCTATAGTTATGGATGTTTTGGCATCTAATGATGGAAGGTTATATCATGAGAAAGTTAAGAGGATTAGGCAACTAAGGCCAGATATGATACTTTTGTCTGGAGGTGTCGATGGTGGTACGGTAACACATGTTGTTGAATTGGCAGAAATCTTAAAAGCTGCAAATCCAAAACCTCGTTTAGGGCATAATTATAAGTTACCTATTATATATGCAGGAAATAAGAAAGCTACCATGGCAATTAATGATCGTTTGGCTGAAATTTCAGATTTGATAATGGTAGATAATATTCGACCTACATTAGAGAAAGAAAATCTTAAACCAAGTAGAGATAAGATACATGATTTATTTATGGAGCATGTGATGGCACAAGCTCCTGGATATAAAAAACTTATGGAGTGGACAGATGCACCAATAATGCCAACACCTGGTGCTGTTGGAGAAATTATAAAGAAAATTGCGGAAGAAGATTCTATTTCTGTTATTGGAGTGGATATTGGAGGTGCAACAACAGATGTATTTTCTGTATTTGAAGGACAATTTAATCGTACTGTTAGTGCTAATTTAGGAATGAGTTATTCTGTATGTAATGTTTTGGCAGAATCAGGTATTAAAAATGTTATTCGTTGGGTGCCTTTTGAAATTAAAGAAAATGTATTAATGAATCATATTGCAAATAAAATGATTCGTCCTACTACCATACCGCAAACTTTAGAAGCTTTAATTATTGAACAAGCAATTGCTAGAGAAGCTTTACGTCTATCGTTTAAGCAGCATAAAGATTTTGCTGTAAAATTGAAAGGTGTTCAACAAGAAAGAACAATCTCTGATGCATTTGAACAATCTAGTAGTGGTGAGACATTGGTAGATCTTATGGGATTGGATATGCTTGTTGGCTCTGGTGGAGTATTGTCTCATGCTCCTCGTCGGCATCAGGCTGCACGCATGTTAATAGATTCATTTCTTCCTGAAGGCATTACTCAGCTTGCAGTTGATTCTATTTTCATGATGCCTCAACTTGGAATATTATCAACCATACATTCCAAAGCAGCAGTAGAAGTATTTGAAAAAGATTGTTTGGTTCGTTTGGGTACCTGCATTGCCCCAGTAGGTCATTGTAAGTCAGATTCATTTGTTTTAAAATATGAATTGTCATTAAATGGTGAAAAAATTGAAGGTAAACTTTTCTCAGGTGAGCTGAAATTAATTTCAGTTCCATATGAATTGATTGATGCAATTTTCATTCCCGGAAAAGGGATTGATATTGGGGCAGGAGTTAATGAAATTTTGAAAACAAAAATATTTGGAGGAGTTGTTGGTGTTATTTTGGATGGTAGAGGTCGAAGACCATTTAATATTCCAATGGATCAGGGAAAGCGCGTTTCAAAATTGATTGATTGGACAAAAGAAACTCAAGAGTTTCCTTCTATTAAGGTGAATTAGATGTCGCGTTCATATACACCTGGATTAAAAGTATTATCTAAAACAAAAATTATTGTTAATAGATTACTCCCAATGAAAGGAGATGTGCATTATAAAGTTGGTGATGAGGTTGAAGCTAATGATATTGTGGCTTCTACAAAAATTCCAGGGAATGTTCAAATGATTAATGTTTCAAAGCAGCTTAACATAGAGCCTGAAAATGTTTCTGAATGCTTGCTAGTAAAATTAGATGATTCTATTTCTGAAGGACAGGTTATTGCAGAAAGTAAAGGTTTGTTTGGCTTATTTAAAAACCAATTAAAATCACCAATTGATGGTATTATGTCAAATGTTTCTGATATTACTGGGCAAGCAATTTTATCTGAACCTCCTCAGCCAATTGAAGTGAATGCCTATGTATCTGGTATGATTAAAGAGGTTATTGATAATGAAGGTGTTGTGATTGAAACAGAAGGTGTATTGATTCAAGGTATTTTAGGGTTAGGAGGAGAAAATAGAGGAGATTTAGTAGTAGTTGTTAATTCTCCTGGAGATGAATTGACGGCTAAAATGATATTGCCTGAGCATAAGAATAAAATAATCGTAGGTGGTTCATTTATGTGCCATGAAGTTTTTGAAAAGGCTAAAGAGATAGGTGTTTCTGGTATTATTACAGGAGGTTTTGATTATCAAGATTTATCTAAAATTTTAGGTTTTTCACTTGGAGTCGCAATAACAGGGTCAGAGAAAATAGGTCCAAGTTTAATGATTACAGAAGGTTTTGGAAATATTTCAATGGCTTCTCGAACATTTGATTTATTAAAAGCAAATGAGAATAGTTATGCATCACTAAATGGCTCGACTCAGATAAGAGCAGGGGTGATTCGTCCAGAATTAGTTATACCATTAAAAGAATTATCATTACATGAGAAATCTTTTGATGAATTAGATTTGGTGATTTCAGAAGGGGCGATGGTTAGAATAATAAGAGAACCTTATTTTGGCTCTGTTGGTATTGTTAGAAAATTGCCATCTTCTCTTGAAAAGATGGAGTCTGAAACAGAAGTACGTGTAGCAGAAATTGAATTTGAAGATGGTATTTTAAAGACCATACCTCGTGCGAATTTAGAAATAATATTGTCATAATGGAATATGTTACATTAGATGGTTTGACGGATAAACAATTAATTTCTAAATTAGCAAAAAAAATAGTTAGACATGGATTGGCTGTTCCTGCTATTTTTTTCATTGAAATGGTTAAGTATTTATCCTTTTTTGGTAGTCAGCTCATGATATTTTTTGGACCAATAATAACAGTCTTCATTGCATCTCACATGTATTATAAATATGCTGAATTATTGGAAGATAGAAAGAATGTTGAATTTTTATTAGTTGAGATAGAAAGATTAGAAAAAAAGAAAAATGAATCTTAGATTAATTAAATATATTTTGGTTTTTTTGTTGATCATATTTTTATATGTTTTAGGAATAGGTAATATTTTCCATGAAGGGCAAGCTTTCCTGTTTGGTTCAGTCATCTTAGTTTCTTTTACATTATATTATTATATTGATCAATCAAAAAGGGGGGAAAAAATATTTTTACGCCCAATTGCGGGCCTAAAGGCAATTGAAGAGGCTGTTGGTCGTGCAACTGAAATGGGAAAATCTGTACTATTTGTTCCAGGCATATCAGATTTGGATCAAGTAGAAACTGTTTCAGGTCTTATTTTATTGGGAAATGTAGCAGAAATAACTGCACAATATGAAACTGATTTGAATGTGCCTGTAGCAAAATCAATTGTCATGGAAGCTGCAAGGGAGACATGTAAAGAATCATATTTAAAAGTTGGACGTCCTGATTTATATTCTGATAGCATTGTTCAATATATATCAGATGATCAATTTGCTTATACTGCAGGTGTTAATGGAATTATGGTTAGAGAAAAACCTGCAGCTTGTTTTTATCAAGGTAAATTTTATGCTGAATCATTAATACTAGCTGAAACGGGAAATTCAATTGGAGCCATTCAAGTTGCAGGAACTGGATCTGCTTCTCAAATACCTTTTTTTGTTACAGCATGCGATTATACATTAATAGGTGAAGAGTTTTTTACTGCTAGTGCATATTTGTCTAAAAAACCTGATTTAATAGGTTGTATTAAAGGTCAAGATATCATAAAACTCTTTGTGATGATTGCCATGGTTGTAACTGTAGTTTTAAATGGTTTTTTTCAATTAGGATGGATAGGCTTTGATATTTTGAAAGTGCTATCTAATTAAATATGTTATTAAAACGTCATATACCATTATTAATTGTTATTGTTGTAGGAATGTTAACTTTATTTGGTCATTTTATAGATAATATTCATATTAATGACTTTGTCAAAAATATAGCTACGGAATGGTTTGACATCATTGCTTCTTTTGCAATTTTCCTTGGTGCATTAAATATGATGCAGCTTCATATTCAAAAACTTATTAATAAGAAGAAAAATTGGCAATATAGTATGCTTGCCGTATTTGGTTTTGTATTTGCAATTTTTGCAGGCTTTTTCTTTAGAGGTGCGAACTTCATTGAAATTAACAAAATAAAAGATGGAAAAATGTCATTAGTTTCTGAAATAATAGCGGATGCTACTGATGATAGTCCTAATTTAATTTTAAACAATTTATTAGCAAATGATGGAAATTACAAAATAGATAAAATTTTTATTACTAAGAGAAATGCTCACATTTTAATGGATGAATTAGATTTATATGTAGATGAAATGGAATTGAAATCTATGGATTGGGGGGCACATGTGCAGACAGAAGGTTCTCTTTTTTATTGGATGTTTTTTAAAATGTTAAATCCACTTTCAGCAACAATGTTTGCACTATTGGCGTTTTTTGTTGCGTCAGCTTCTTATAGAGCTTTTAGAATTAGAAATTTTGAAGCTACATTGCTTTTAATTGCAGGTATTATTTTAATGTTGGGTCGTGTGCCAATTGGAAGCTTGATCCCTTGGTGGGTAGTTATTATCTCTTGTATGTTTGGTATTGGCGCCATATTGGCTCCTTTCATTAAGGAAAGAAAAATATTACTTGGAATTGTAAGTTGTGGAATAATGGCTATGGTTACATTGGGTGTGATGTTGGGTTGGAATCATTCACCGCCGGCAATTTTATCAATACCAGCCATACAAAGTTGGATTTTTGATTATCCGACAGCTGCTGGATCAAGGGCATTAATGATTGGTATTGGCCTTGGGATAGTAGGTACATCTTTTAGAATTATTTTAGGAATTGAACGATCATTTCTTGGCGATTAATGATGGATGGATTGAAAAAAATATTTATATTATTAGGCTCTTTAGATAGGCGTACGATTTTTTTTATTGTAGGATTTTCTGTACTTATTCCATTAATAAAGCCTTCTTGGGTTTCTTTACCCATAGAAATTAAGTCAAATTCACAGCGAGTGTTTGATGAAATAGAATCATTGGAAGAAAATAGTAAAGTAATACTGTCATTCGATTATGGACCGAGTACAATGCCTGAGATTCATCCAATGTCAATTGCGTTGCTTCGCCATATGTTTGCAAAGAAAATAAAGGTTTATGGATTAGCTCTATGGCCAGATGGTAATTTTATGTCAACAGATGCATTTTCAATTGTTAAGGAAGATTTTAATGTCTCATATGATAAAGATTATGTCAATTTAGGTTATAAACCTGGTGGAGAAGCTGTTATTCAAGGCTTGACTTCAGATATTAGAGTTAAATATAAGTCTGATTTGCTAGGTAATAATATTGATGATTTGACATTGATGGTTGGAGTTAATAAATTAGATGATTTTGATTTTGCAATTAGCTTATCTGCGGGAGATCCCGGCTCAAAGCAATGGGTGCAATTTGGAACGGATCCAGCAAAATTACCTTTTACGACAGGTTGTACATCTATTCAGGTAACAGATATAATTCCGTATGTTGAGAATAATCAGATTAGAGGTATTTTAGAAGGCATGCCTGGTGCGGCTGAATATGAAAAATTAGTTGAAATGAAATTAAATAAAATGAATATCATGCTCAATCCTGGAAAAGCATCTAGCATGATGTCTGCACAATCAATAGCCCATGTCATGATAGTTTTATTCATAGTTTTTGGTAATATTGCTTATTTTTTAAATAGAAGAGAAAAAGGAATATAACTTATGTTCTCTTTGGAAATATTTGGCGCTTGGGTTGCAGTATTGCTTACTTTATGCATATTAAGCTTTCTTTATGCAGATAATCCATTTTATAAGGCTGCTGAGCATTTATATATAGGATTGTCTGCGGGTTACGCACTGGTAATGGCCTTTTGGACGGGTGTTCGTCCAAATCTTTTTGGCCGACTGTGGCCAGATATTTCAGGTCAAACTGATGATTCAGTTTTACAAACATTGTGGTATTATGTATATGAAATATTAAATTTGATAACGACATGCTTTGGACTTTTTGAAAGAAGTATTTTTCCGGAGGGGGGAATACCAGATTACAATGAGATTAAATTGATCTATTTAATACCATTTATTCTTGGTATTTTCATGTTACTACGATTGGTTCCAAAAGTAAGCTGGCTGGCTAGATGGGCAATAGCATATATAGTTGGCATGGCTGCTGGTTTACGTTTTTATGGATATCTTAGCTCAGACATAATCGTTCAAATTCAAGCGGCTACAATTGATTTCACTTCAGATTGGATGGGTATAATAAATGGCTTGGTATTGTTTATTGGTACAATTACAGGGTTAATTTATTTTTTCTTTTCAAAGGAACATAAAGGTTCAATTGGTACATTGAGTAAAATTGGTATTTACTTTTTAATGATTAAATTTGGAGCATCATTTGGTTATGCAGTCATGGGGCGTATTTCTTTATTGATTGGCAGAATAGATGAATTAAAACAGTTTAGTACTAGTGAATATCATTTTGCCACTCCAATTCTTGCTATATTAATCATTCTTTGCTTGGCAATATGGAGTTTTACATCGAAAGAAAAATCTCAAGAAGAACCAATATAGTTTTTGGTTATATATAAAAAAATCTTATTAAAATTAATTTATAAATATAATTTTAGGAGTTCAATGATATGAAAAAAATATTAAATGAATTAGGGGTTAATGAAAAGAACTATGGTGCATGCATGGGAGCTGGAGCGTGGTTTGAAACTAATGATTGTGGAGAATTAGATTCAATGAATCCTGCAAATGGTGAATTGATTGCTTCAGTTTATCAATGCTCCGAAAGTGATTATGATAAAGTAATTCAAGGTTCTCAAGATGTTTTTAAATCGTGGCGTATGGTTCCTGCTCCTATTCGTGGTCAATTAGTTAGAGAAATGGCAGAGGAATTGCGCAGAAAAAAAGATGCTTTAGGAAGCTTGGTTGCTTTGGAAATGGGTAAAATTAAAGCAGAAGGTGATGGTGAAGTGCAGGAAATGATTGATATTGCTGATTTTGCCGTAGGACTTTCTAGGCAGTTATATGGATTAACAATGCATTCTGAACGTAGCATGCATCGCATGTATGAACAATGGCATCCATTAGGTATCGTTGGAGTAATTTCTGCATTTAATTTTCCAGTAGCTGTTTGGGCATGGAATGCTTTCATTGCAGCAATTTGTGGTAATGTTACTGTATGGAAGCCTTCTTCTAAAACTCCA
>JAYZCM010000082.1:0-5639 GCA_036338305.1 Fidelibacterota bacterium
ATGTATGAACAATGGCATCCATTAGGTATCGTTGGAGTAATTTCTGCATTTAATTTTCCAGTAGCTGTTTGGGCATGGAATGCTTTCATTGCAGCAATTTGTGGTAATGTTACTGTATGGAAGCCTTCTTCTAAAACTCCACTTTGTAGTATTGCCATACAGAACATATGTAATGAAGTCTTAAATAAAAATGGATATGAAGGAATTTTTAATTTAATCATAGGTAGAGGTTCTACGATTGGTGAAAGGTTTATTAATGATGTTCGTGTTCCAATGATATCTGCTACTGGAAGTACTCGAATGGGTAAACGCATTGGAGAAGTCGTTGGTGCTAGATTAGGAAAAACAATCTTAGAATTAGGTGGTAACAATGCAATAATAGTAGATGAAACTGCAGATATGGACATGGTTGTTCCTGCAATTTTATTTGGAGCAGTTGGAACTGCGGGTCAACGTTGTACAAGTACACGTCGTATCATTGTTCAAAAAAACATTGCCTCTACATTGATAGAAAAGTTAAAAAATGCTTATTCTCAAATAGAAATTGGTAATCCTCTAGATGAAAAAACTTTAATGGGCCCTCTAATTGACAAAGCAGCAGTAAATGATTATTTATCTGCATTGGAAAAAGTTAAAATGGAAGGGGGTGAAGTATTATGTGGTGGTGAAGTTATTGATCAAGATGGTTGTTATGTTTTACCTACAATAGTTAAGGCTGAGAATCATTATGAAATAGTTCAAGAAGAAACTTTTGCTCCAATATTATATATAATCACTTATGAAAAATTAGAAGATGCAATTAATCTTCATAATGATGTTCCTCAAGGTTTGTCTTCTGCAATATTTACAACAAATGTATTGAATTCTGAAACATTTTTGTCTCATTTAGGTAGTGATTGTGGGATAGCTAATGTAAATATTGGAACATCTGGTGCTGAAATAGGAGGTGCATTTGGTGGCGAAAAAGATACAGGTGGTGGAAGAGAGTCAGGTTCAGATGCATGGAAAGCATATATGAGAAGGCAAACAAATACTATTAATTGGAGTACAGATTTGCCACTTGCGCAAGGTATTAAATTTGAAATTGAATAGGATGTAATAACATGATAAAACCTAGCAATGTAAGAAATATATTGAATAATCATTTATTGACAGATGGTTATGAAATAATAATGGATTTAGAAAAAAGTAAAGGATCATGGCTTGTTGATGCTCGAGATGGAAGCAAGCATTTGGATATGTTTTCGATGTATGCATCAGGAGCGGTTGGATATAATCATCCATATATTATTGATAATGCAGAAAAGTTAAAAATTTCATCATATAATAAAACCACATTATCAGATATGTACAATCAATTTTTTTCTGAATTTGTTGATACTTTTTCAAAAACTGCCATTCCTAATTATTTGCCACATGCTTTTTTTATTGATGGAGGCTCATTGGCGGTTGAAAATGCTTTAAAAGTGGCATTTGATTGGAAAGTTAGAAAAAATATCATGAAAGACAAAAAGGAATTAGGTCGTAAGGTGATTCATTTTAAGCAAGCTTTTCATGGTCGTTCAGGTTACACATTATCCCTTACCAATACAATTGATCCAAGGAAAACTATGTATTTTCCTAAATTTGATTGGCCTCGCATCATTAATCCTAAATTATCATTTCCTATTACTGAAGAAATAATGAAAAATGTTTTAAAACAGGAAGAAGAGGCCTTAAATCACATAAAATCTGAAGTCAATAATGATTCTGATGATATAGCTGCCATTATTATTGAACCCATTCAAGGAGAAGGTGGCGATAATCATTTTAGAAATGAATTCATGTGTTCTTTAAGGGAAATATGTGATGAAAATGATATAATTTTCATAATGGATGAAGTTCAAACAGGTGTTGGGATTACTGGGAAATGGTGGGCACATGAATATTTTTCATGTAAGCCAGATATTATTTCTTTTGGTAAAAAGACTCAGGTGTGTGGTATGCTTGCAAGTAGTAGAATAGATGAAGTAGATAATAATGTTTTTATTGAATCTAGTAGGATTAATTCAACCTTTGGTGGAAATTTGACGGATATGGTTCGTTTTCAATTGATTTTGGATATCATTGTCAAAGAAAATTTGTTAGAAAATGTATGTAAAATGGGAAATAAATTATTAAAAGGATTAGAAAATCTAGCTTGTGAATTTCCTGCTCTCATAACTAATCCAAGAGGGACGGGATTATTTGCTGCTTTTGATCTTCCATCACAAATTGAACGTGATAATTTGATTTCTTTACTTTCAAAAAATAATTTATTGATTTTACCTTCGGGAGATGTATCCATAAGATTTAGGCCTCATTTAAATGTTCTTAGCGAGGATCTTGATTTGGCATTGGACATAATTCATTCATCTATTAAAAATACATTAAATTAAGTGGCAGGTACTTTATATGTAATTGGTACACCTATAGGTAATCTATCCGATTTAACATTTAGAGCTAAAGAAACTTTCAGTTCTCTTAATCTTATTGCAGCAGAAGATACGAGGGTTAGTAGGAAATTATTAAATCATTATGGTATTGATTGTTCATCTCTTATTTCTTATCATGATAAAAATGAAAAAAAACAAGCTGAAAAAATATTAGGAAGACTAATTTTAGGTGAGAAGGTTGGATTGATATCTGATGCTGGTACGCCATGTATTAGTGATCCTGGATATAGGCTGGTAAATTTGGCAAGAAAAAATAATATTCAAGTTATTTCAATTCCGGGACCATCAGCTGTAATTTCTGCATTATCCATATCTGGTATTCCTACCGACCATTACTATTTCGAGGGGTTTTTGCCAGCAAAAAAAGGAAGAAAGACTCGTTTTGAATCGTTGGAACTATTACCAGCAACCATTGTAATTTATGAATCACCATTAAGAGTAATTCGTACTTTAAATGATATTGAAAAATATTGGGGTGATCGTGTGGTTTCTATTTGTAGAGAAATAACTAAAATTTATGAAGAAAATTTTTTTGGTAATATTGCAAATGCAATTGAATATTTTGAGAAAACAAAGCCAAGAGGAGAGTTTGTGATTATGGTGGCAAAAAAAGATTATTCCCTTACTTGAAATGCAGGGAAAATTGCTTACTTTTGAAGGTATAGATGGATCAGGTAAAAGTACTCAAATAGATTTGCTTGAAAAAAAAATTAATGATATAAATATTTCTACTTCAATAGTGAGAGAGCCTGGTGGAACGGAAGTTTCAGAAAAAATAAGAAAGATTTTATTAGATAAAAAAAACATGTGTTTATCTTCCGTTTCAGAAAGTCTTTTGTTTATTGCGGCACGATCACAATTAATGACTGAAAAAGTTCTACCAGAATTGAAAAAAAATAAAGTTGTCATTTGTGATAGATTTGTAGATAGTACAGTAGCTTACCAAGGCTATGGAAGAGGCTTGAATGTGGAGTATCTAGAAAAATTAAATTATTTTGGTACTTATGGTAGAGTTCCTGATTTGACGATTATAATTGATATTGATCCTAAAAGCTCTATTGAAAGATTATTAGATAAAGAACATGATAGAATGGAGTTAAGTGGACTTGAATTTTATTCCAAAGTACAGAAAGGATATCATGAAATTGCATTCAAAGAACCGGATAGATGTAAAATGATAGATGGTCACCAATCTATTGAAAAGGTATTTGATTTGATTTGGTCACATGTAAATGAGAAAATTTTAAAGGGAGTATAATGAAAATAATACGTTTTATAATTATTATGTCAATTGTTTGTTTGCAATTATTTGCACAAAAGAAAGAAAATGAAAAAAAAGAGTTGACATCTGCAAAGAAAAAAAATGAAATAATTTTCAGTAATGATCAAGATACTAAATCTTATTTGCTTATGCTAGAAAATGCATTAAATCGTGTTAGCGAAAGCTATGTTGATTCAGTGAATGAATCGGAATTAATAAAAGCGGGAATAAAAGGGATGATGAAGCCTTTAGATCCTTATACGAAATTTTTAAGTGGTAGTAGCAAGGATCGTTTAGATATGTTAAGAACAGGAAAATATGGCGGTGTTGGAATTCAAATAGGTTTAAGGCGTGATACTTTAACTGTATTAACGCCATTTGAAGATAGTCCCGCATATACTGAGGGAATTCATTCTGGTGATCAAATTATCATGATAGACTCTGTTGATACAAAAGGCATGACATTAAAAGATGCTTCTAGCTTAATTAAAGGAGAGTTGGGTTCCATAGTGAAATTGACAATTTTTCGCCCATCTGAAAAAAAGAAAATCATATTTGAATTGACAAGAGCAAATATAATTGTCAAACATGTTCCTTATTGGGGCGTTGATGATGATGGGATTGGTTATGTGAGAATTACCAAGTTTTCAAAAAATACGGCAAAAGATTTTTCATTGGCAATAAATGACATAAAAGATGAAGAAATTAAAGGTTTGGTAATTGATTTGAGGAGTAATTCTGGTGGATTGTTAAGTAATGCAATAAATATTTTAGATAAATTAACTGATAGAGGGTTGAATTTACTTAATACTAAAGGTAGAATAAAAAAATCTAATAGAAAAATGAATTCGAGAAGAGTTCCTGCAATATCTAATAATATTCCAGTTGCAGTACTCATAAATAAAAGTTCAGCATCCGCTAGTGAGATTGTTTCTGGTGTCTTACAAGATTTAGATAGAGCTGTCATAGTTGGAACAAAATCATTTGGTAAAGGATTGGTCCAGAGTATGTATAATTTAAATGATACAACTACATTAAAAGTAACTACTGCAAAATATTATACTCCTTCTGGAAGACTTATTCAAAAAGAAGATTATTTAGAGAATGGTTTTTTGACAGATGGTCTAGATAAGAAAGATTCACTGTTTTATACTAGAGGTGGCAGAAAGGTTCAAGGCGGTGGAGGTATTACTCCCGATGTTGAAGTAAAACAATTAAAATTACCTAATTATGTTCAAGGGCTATGGCGGGCAGGAGTTTTTCTTGCATTTGCTGCAGATTATGTACCTAGGAATAACATAAAAGCTCCAATAATTATTACTGATAAAATATATAAGGATTTTGAAAAGTTTTTATTAGAATATGAGATCAATTACTCACTTCCAGGTGAAAAGGATTTAGCTAGATTAAAAACATCAATTAAATCTAATGATGATTCTAAAAAAGATAAATTTAACTTATTGGGAAAAATATTCTTTTGGAAAAAAGCAGATCATAAAACAAATTCTTTAACTAGAAAGATAGATAGATATTATTATAAAAAAAGAGCTAATCAGTATTGGGATCAAGAAAATGTCAGATGGATAAAAAATGGATTATTACGTGAAATGTCTCTTGTTGCTAATGGAGAAAAAGAAAAAATAAAAGTTAGTTTATATGAAGATAATGTATATAATGAGGCAAAAAATATTTTATTGGATTTAAATCGTTATCATGACATTTTTATTCCAAAGAAAGATGAGTTGAAAATGGAGAGTGTTCCCAATTAAAAATATTTTCCATTAATTTACTTAAATAATGTCGCTTTTGTGTAAATTTCCAGGCTATTTTATGATAAATAAAGGGCGGCTAGCTCAGTTGGTTAGAGTGCCACGTTGACATCGTGGAGGTCACAAGTTCAAATC
>JAYZCM010000083.1:0-12341 GCA_036338305.1 Fidelibacterota bacterium
TTTGGATCCAAATAAAGATTAAAAAAACAAATTTGATTATTTGGCTTTCTTCCTTGATTATATGCAAGAAAACCAATATTTTTTCCATCTTCTTGTAAAAATAACCTATCAAAAATCAAACTTTTATCTTTTAGTTCCCAATCATCCTTTGCATCATCAGGGTGTTCTTGAAAATCATGGCTAACTAAATTAAAAATTCTAGAAATCTCAGAGAATTCAAAATCAGTTTCAGTAAATTTTTTTATTTTTAGCATAAAATTTTATTATAAATTAAGAATAAAGGATAATATTAACCAGAGCAATAAGATCAATCACATTGACAATAGCATCATTAGTCATGTCAGCAATGGTAACTTCTAAATCTGTAAGTGGTATACCAGATAATATCCAATCTACTAGCATGACAATATCTAAACCATTTACTAAACCATCTTGTGTGATATCACCCGCAATAAAGGGTTCACAACCAACACCATAAGCTCCCATATCAACTCCATTCTGACCTGCACCTAATACTGGTGAATCTGATTGAACTGTGAAATCACCATTTTCATCATCACAAAATAGCGGGTCAGCATAAATATTGCCATCTTCCCAATACACAGCTCCATCATTGACTACAATTTCTGTTTCACCACCTTGTATGTCTGAATAAGAAATTGTAATTGCATGACCAGCAGATTCAAATTCCCAAAAATAAATCTCATCAGGTGAATTACCCCATAATATTGAGTTTCTCAAAGTAGGGCTACTTCCATCAATCTGGCCATCATGATGTATATTATATAGAAATAATATCCCTCCGCCAAAAGTAGCCAAATTACCACTAACTGTTACATTTGTAAAAGTAGGATTGGAAGAAAGGAGATAAATCCCTCCGCCATAAGGAGCCAAATTATCACTAATTGTTACATTTGTAAAGGTAGGACTGGTGGAAGAAGAAATATATATTGCTCCTCCATGAGTAGCCGAATTATCACTGATTATCACATTTGTAAAAATAGGAGCGGAAGAAAGGAGATACATCCCTCCACCTTGATAAGCCAAATTATCACTAATTATCATATTTGTAAAAGTAGGACTGGAAAAGTAGAAATACATTCCTCCGCCACGACATTGGTGACTATCAGTATACCCGCAATCCTGCGCATTACCATTTTGTATGGTAAATCCTGTTATAAATGTAGTCGATATTCCACCTAAATCTTCTTCAAACCGCATGACACTTGCAAGTTCATTACCATCAATAATGCAACTCTCCTCCCCACTCCCAATTAAATTGATTCCATTGGTGGCTGGCCAGATAATATTCTCATAATAAGTACCAGTAGATACAAGTACGCTGTCACCTTCAAATGCAGCATCTATAGCAAATTGTATAGTAGAATATTCGTCTGGGACTAATAGCGTTGCACTATAAGACAGCGATAAAAATAATAGTTTGATTAGAGTAATAATAATTACTTAATCCTGTAATTAATTGTCACAATTTGACATAGTTAAATATAACAAAAAACCCTCAAAAAATGAGGGCTTTTATGGAGGGTGTACCCCGGACACGATTCGAACGTGTGGCCCACAGCTTAGCAGTAAGTTGTTCCATCTAAAAGTTAATTATTTTTATAAACAGAAATATTTATATGAAAAATTTATACCTACTTTTATACCTACTTTTTTAGTGTGATATTTTATAAGTTCATCATTTAACTTAGGGGTAATGTGACCCTAAGTTTCCCAACAAAATGAAAATTTAATAAGCTCAATTAATTCGGCAATATATAAACATAATCATTGTTTCTTATTTTAACCCATGGATAATAACGATCAATGATTTTTGTAACAGCAACTGAATCCATTAATTCAAGAACTTGTAATGTATATTGTTCTGATCTAGTTTGTACACATCCATTATTACAATATAAAGTATCAGATAATAAATATGTATAAAACTCTTCGTATTGATTTAATAATGATGTATAGTCTTTATCTGATTTTTTCATATAATTTATAGCATTATTAAAATCTTCTAATGAGTTTTTATAGCCGTCATTACCAGGACCAAAGGAATATGTACTCCAACCCGTTAACTGCATATTTCTTCGGACGTCAATATCACTAAGCTTTACAAAAACAATATCGTCATTTACTTTTGATACAGTTCCAATTTTTCTTTTATCACCAAAGATCCCACGTAATTCATTACCTATTTTTTGGAATAATTCCGATGTAGTCTCTACAGAAAAACTTTCGGCATAATTATTGCCTGGTCTCTCCCACATTCCAGAAAATGTTACAAAATATTCAGTTACTTTTTCTGATGAATACTTTTGATATATATTAAAATAAATCAAATAATTTGGTTTATTAAACTTTTCAAATAATAATGTAGTATTTTCATACCATTTAGAAAATTCATCATCAATTAGCGAATTCCAATGTACAGATAACATTGGATTTTGATTTAATGTATCTATATCCATATCTTCTTCTGGTATGGTGAAACTCTTATTTTCGCTATAAAACCAATTCATTAATTGAATATTAAAATATGTCCTTAAAGAATCTAATAAAGAATCGTCAATTATATCTAGATTACTTCCAAATAATTCTTTATGTTCAGATAAACTAGTAAAATGAATAACTGATATAGTATGTTTTTCCTCCTCAATTTTCTGATCATAATTCCATACATTTAGACTATCACCAAAGAACAATATCACAGCAATAAAAAATATATTTATGGGAATACCAACTTTTTCTACTTTTGTCCATTCATCTTTTCCTGGCGCTCCATGAAAATATGATAAAATAATTACTGATGGCAAAATACCAATAAGGGCAAATAAAGATAATGTAGGATAATGAGATGGGAATTGATACTTTCCTACAAGATACTCAATAAATAAAATAAGACTCGTACCTGCTACAAGGTATGAACCTAATATTTGAGGTATTCTACGCTCTAGTAATACTTTTATAAACGATTTTTTTGGCATAATTAAATTTACAATTATTAATTAATATAAATTTTCTCTTTTAGTTTATCTTAACCAAAATAACAGGAATTTTATACCTACTTTTACTCAAACAAAAAACCCTCAAGAAATGAAGGCTTTTTATAACGGTGTACCCCGGACACGATTCGAACGTGTGGCCCACAGCTTAGAAGGCTGTTGCTCTATCCAGCTGAGCTACCGGGGCAAATTGATTCAATTATCACATCATATAATTTACATTATTCAATTATCATATTTACCAGCAAGAATTGGAAAATAAAGTAATCTACAATCAAGTTTTCCATTTTTTAATATAATATTCTTTTTAGCTTTTAATCCAATATTCTTTGATAACTCTGGAGTACCTGATAAAATATAGACCTTACTTCCTTGACAATTTGTTTTTAAAACATTACCCATAAGCTCATATAATGCTGTTAACTCATCATCATCACCTATTCTGACACCATAAGGTGGATTCATTATGATCATGCCAGGCTCTTTTGGCATGAAATCTGAAAATTCACTTCTTTTAAACTTCATGTGATTATGAATTAAAATACGAAGAGAATTCTGCCTAGAAAGATCAATGTTTGGACCAAGGTTATCATAACCAAAAATTTTCAAACGATCATGAGAAATGTTTTCTCTAGCTTCTCTAACAATTTCATTCCACAATCTATTATCAAAATAATGCCATTTGTGAAAAGCAAAACTTTTCCTATAATAACCTGATGGTATATTTTTAGCAATCATCGCAGCTTCAATGGGGAATGTACCAGATCCACACATTGGATCATAAAAAGGCTCTTCTTTCTTCCAACCAGATAATAAAATTATTCCAGACGCTAAGGCTTCATTTAATGAAGCTTTATGAATTTTTTCTCTATAACCTCTTTTAGATAAAGAATACCCTGAGCTATTTAAATAAATATTAACACTATCTTCAAAAATAAATAAAAATAATGAATACTTCGGATTAGTCTTGTCAACATCAGGTCTATTACCTGTTTTCTTTCTAATGCAATCTACAATTGCATCTTTTACTTTTAATGAAGAATATTGACTGTTTTCAAAATATCTAGATCTTACTCGAGTTCTTATGGCAAATGTATCTGCAGATGTAAGCCATTCATGCCAAGGATATGAAATAACAGAAGAATATAAATCATCATCCGTTTTTGCTTTAAAAGAAAATAATTTAACCAAAGCATACATTCCAGTACGCGAATATAAGTTTACTTTATAAAGAGATCGAAAGTCTCCAGAAAATTTTACGCCACCATTATCTAGCTCGACTTGTTTACAATAATCTCTTATGCCATTAGCAGTTATTTCCTCTAGCCCTCTAGGGCAAGATAAAAAACATTCAATGTCATCTGATTTAAATGGATTTATCAATTAATTCAATTTATGAAATTAAATTCGAGGTGATTGTACTCCAAAAAAATCAGAGAGATTCTTTAATAATTGCACTTCTGTCTCTTCGATCCTATGATCAGCTTCTGCAATTTCAGCTAAGAACTGAACCATAACCGTTGCTGACAATTTATCAAACCATGGCTCTTCTTTTATTAAAGAACATGAATTCATTAGATTTTCCATCATTTTATCACCATCTAATTCTTTAAGTGATTCATATCTCTTAAGTATTGAAACAAGTTTATCTGCCACCTCTTCATTAGAAAATTCCTTTTTAGAGCCAGCTAACATCAATTGAAGTTTCTCATTAATTACGTGAAGCTCAGAATCAACTAACTTCCAATCGGTCATATGAGCAAAAGCAATTAATATAAAGCCGTAATTTTCAATCCAACCTAAATCCTTCTTATCATCAATCATGAATATACTATGATCATTATATCATTATTTTATCAAGAGCAGCATTCCATTCATCCATTGAATGCATTACATCATCACTAAACTCACATTCACCTGTAATTTCTATGCTTTCAATTAAATCATTTTGCTCTATGCTATTTACGACGTCTTGACTTTCTAAATCAGATACCTTGCCAAACACAGAATGTTTATTATCTAACCAAGGAGTTTCTAGGTGTGTAATAAAAAATTGACTACCATTTGAATTCTTTCCTGAATTAGCCATTGATAAAATACCTGGACCATCATGTTTTAAGTCAGAATGAAATTCATCTTTAAATTTATACCCAGGATCTCCAGTTCCAGTACCAATGGGGCAACCACCCTGTATCATGAAATCTGGGATGACACGATGAAATGTCAATTTATCATAAAATCCTTTTTTAGATAGATTGACAAAATTAGCAACTGTCAACTCAGCCTTATCTTCAAATAAATCTATGTTAATATCTCCTCTAGATGTTTTAATAGTAGCTTTCATCTCTTTCCTTTCAATATTTTTAAAATTTAAAAACCATTCCATCTTCTGCAACATTATAACCATGGCTCAAAAGTTCCAATCTCTCAGAACTAGAACTCTGAATTACAGGATTTGTATGGTTTAGATGCGTGAAATATACCTTTTTTCTATCTACTACTTCCAATAAAGAAAATATCTTCAAACTATCCTTAATACATGGATGAGGTATATCTTCTATTTTTCTATCTTCCAACTCATTACCATCATAAAAAGTGCCATCCAATATTGCAACATCATTATTTTTAACCAAATCAATCATGTTGCCGTCCCATTCTTCCCAAGAATCAATATCAGGAATATATATCAAGCTATTATTATCCAAATGAATCTTATAACCTACAGTCTCAGAGAATTCATTTCTATGAGGCACAAGAAAAGGGGTTATTAATAAATTATTTTTTAAAAATACAAGCTCATCTGGGATTAAAGGCATAAGTTTTATATTCTCAAGATCAACCAATTGCTTGAAAGGACCATTTTCTTTTAAAAAAGTTCCCATTGATGGCATTACATAAACTGGAATTTTATTTGTATTCATGATTTCCAAGCCTAAATCTAATAATCCCAAATAATGACCTACATGAGCATGCGTAATGAAAATGCCAGCTATTTTTGGTAATCCATTAATCTCAGATTCAATCATTTTTAGTTGAGATGGAAAATCTGGAGTAATATCCACGAGCCAACAATCACCATCAGATATAATGGCTAATGAAGAAACTTTACGAGAATAATTATTTTCCCAAGCATGAATACAACATTTCCTTGAGCATCCCACTTGAGGATACCCCCCATCTTGAGACGTGCCTAAAACAAGAACTCTATTTTCCTTAGGATTTGAACTCAATTTATTTTATTCGCAAAGAGCTTTTGTTTTAGGATTTTTTTTAGAAATGGTTTTCACATGTTCTTTATTAATCCAACCATGTGCCAAATTAATAGGACTTTCAACTTTATAATCATCTCCTTTTATTTCAATGATCCTTGCATAAGAAGATGCTCTAAGTTTTCCAACAGATTTGCCTTTACCATCCATTGATGGAATATCCAATAAGTCTACAGTATAATTCAAGAAAACCCATTTTTTGTCCTTTCCTATTTTATCTGCAATTGTACCAGCATCCCAAAGTGCTACGAATTCTACACAGTCAGGATTAGCATCAATTTTTAATGCTTTATCATTATTCTTATCATTTTTAACACAACCTACCAATAATAATAATAACATTAATGGATAAATGATTTTCATTGTATTTTTCATAAAGCTCCTTAACATTTATTAATTAATCCATGGAAAATTATCACAATCAACATTTCCTCCAGATAAAATAAGGCCTACTTTTTTGCCTCTAAATTCTTCTTTTCTTTTAATTGCAGCAGCCAATACAATTGAACTTGATGGTTCAACTACAATTTTCATTCTTTCAAAAATCATTTTCATTGATGAAATGATTTCTGATTCAGACAATGTAATTATTCCATCTACCATCTGTTTGATTATTGAAAAATTAAGAGTCCCTATTTGCGCTCTAAGTCCATCACAAATTGTATTGGTAGTTTTATTGCTTAAACGCTCACCTGCAATCAACGATCTATAGGCATCATCAGCCTCTTCAGGCTCAGCTCCAAAAACTAAAGTTTCTGGCCTAATTCTTTTAGCTGCACATAATGTTCCACTCAATAACCCTCCACCGCTTAATGGTGATATAATTACATCTAAATCAGGACAATCTTCTAAAAATTCTTTAGCAGCAGTGCCTTGGCCTGAAATAATTTCCTCATCATTATATGGATGAATGACAACTGCATCCGATGATCTAACAAAATCATTCAATACTTTTTCTCTCGATTGTTGAAAAGGTTCACACCATATGATTTTCCCACCATTTCTTTTCACATTTTCTACTTTTTTCAAAGAAGAGTCATTTGGCATTATAACAGTAATTTTTCCATTTCTAATCGTTACCGCCTTAGCTAAAGCTGCACCATGATTACCTGAAGAGGCAGTGGCAATCCCTCTATCAAGCTCATTTTGTGTTAATAATGCAACAGCATTACTTGCGCCTCGAATTTTAAAAGCTCCTGTTTTCTGAAAATTTTCACATTTAAAAAATAATTTCGCATCTATCAATTTATTTAAACTTTCATTAGTCAAAATTGGAGTTCTATGAATTAAATGCCTAATTCTATCATGGCTATCAATTATATCTTTCAAATCTACCATAGGATAAATTACATAATTTTATTAGATTAAAATATGATTGGAAACGAGAAAGCCCCTCCTCCTAGGGGAGCTTTCATCTTTTTTATCAATAAGGAGACAGCAAGTATGTTTAACTTACTATTTAAAATTACAGGGGTTTCTGAAATCATATTTTGACCATGGTCACGAAATTTTAAAAAAATAGCTTTTTTTAATTAGATGATCACATTCCTAAAAACTGCATTAAAACAACAGTTATTAATAATGGGAAAAATAAAGTTGACATGGAATTATTTTTAAGGATTTGAATTGCCATTATTTCATTTATGGGTACAATTTCTATTTGGCTAGGTTCATCATTACGATTATTTTTTGAACTGAAAAATAATGGCTTACCACTATAACGTCCATATGAAGATAATTTTGTTGGATTATTAAACCATGAAGGATCTAACAACTCTAATTTCACATCTTCACCCTCGATGGATAATATTTGATAAACTGTAATACCATGATCAAAAAAATATAAAATAAATTTGTTAGACTCCTCCATTATAGAATTTAAACTTTGCTTTTTCTCTTCAAAATCCATACCTGATAAATCCAATATCTCTGAACCATTCTCAATTTTTATTTTATCAATGGAAAATTCATTTTGTTGCGAAAAAATTAATGATGAAAAGAATAATATGATATTTAACAAATACATTATTTAATTAAAATAAAAAAGCCTCACAATTATTGATCTTTATAAATAAATATCAAAAAAGCAAGGCTCTTTACATATAAGATAGTCGGAGGATCTCACCCATGAATACATGAGTGAGACCTCCTCCATACGTCAGACATAGATGCCTCTTTAGCCATCCTCTTCGCACTCCGTTATCCTCCGTGCATAGCAAGGTCTGACAATCTCACACTCAAAAAACAAAGAAAAACCGCACAAAATAATTTAGCTCAAATCTAGTATTTCAAAAAAGCAAACAAACAACTTTTTTTAGAAAAAATCTATTTTTTTTCTTTATTGCTAATTTTTAATAAATGATCTACAATTCCATTAAGTTTATTCACTTCTTTTTTAAGCTTCACTACTTCACTCAAAGCAAAAAAACCAAATAAACCAAAGCATATTATAAATAAATTTACAAGTTCCATTTAGCTATATATTTTTTTTAAGATTGATTTTTCCAATTTTCAATATACTCTTTTGCTTTTATTATTTTCTTCCATTCTGGGTCAGCATACTTAAATTCATCAAGAAATTCATTCATGTAATCAAGAGCTTCATCCACATCACCCATTTCTTGATGCAAAATACCAAGCTCATACAAAGCCCTCCTTCTTTCCATTGAATTTAAAATTTTAAGTGCATCTTTATGTTTTTCTTGCAATCTATAACAAATAGCAAGCTCAATCTTATGATTATCACGATCAGCATTTTTTGATTCAATAAGAGTTTTTATGGCTCTATCATACTCACCATTCAACCTATAAACTTTTGCTTCTAAATGATTTAAGGCATCCAACAAACCTGTTGCACCAATAGCATTAATACCAATAATAGTTTTTTCAAAATAAACTGAGCTATTTTTTTCATCTTCAAGAGCAAGATAAATTTCAAAATAAGACATATCAATTAAAAGTTTAAAAGGCATTTGATATGTCTCTTCAAATTCTTTAATAAGAGCAAAAGCCTTATCAGTCTGATTTATTTTAACATAATGATGTGGATACATCAATTGAGGAAAAGCATATTCAAAAAAAGTAGCGAAAGAAGGATATAATTTTCTATAAATCTCAAAATTCTCCATCATCTCTGATATCATACCTTGCTTTTCAAGCTCAGTTTCTATTCGCTGAAATAAATTAACACTATCTTTTGCAGTTTCACACATTATAAACGCATCATACATTTTTTCAATTTGCTCTTTTCCCTCAAAATCAATTTTAAGCTTTGAAATAAATGCATCAATATTTTTTGGTTCTAAAACTAAAACTTTGTCAAAATATTCCTTTGCCTTTATAAAATCTTCTTCATCTCTATGAATTTCTCCTATCAAATAATGTATATCAGCGTCTTCAGGATAAAGAGATAAATATCTTTCATAATATTCAAGCGCCATTTTATTATCATCTATAGGGCCTGCATAAAATCTGCCAATATGTGGTAATAATTCATGCCTAGAAGGATCAATTTCTAACATGACTTTATATTCATTTACAACAGATTCAAAATCTGCATCTGCCATATATAATCTTGCATTTATTTCACGTGCATCATAATCATGAGGGAATAAATCTAAGTGCATCTTTAATGCTTGTTTAACTTTATCCATTTCACCATTAGACTCAAAAAATACTATTTTTACTAAATAATGGAATCTTTCTGGGATCTTATAAATATACTCCATGGCTTTTTTAGCAATTTCTAATCTTTTATCACCTTGATTATTTATTACATACAAACCCTGCAGCATTAAATAAGCCATACCAAAGGTTTCATCCTCAGAAATTGCATTTTCCAACAAAGTAACACCTTTATCAAACTCTTTTCCATAAAATGAATTCAAGCCTTTTGCCCAAAGCTCAAATGCTTTTAATGATTCTGTTGTTATTTCAGTAACAGGAAGATCAACAGAATTTTCTATATGTGCTAATGGAAGGCCTATATCATGTTTAATTTGAATAGACACATCATCAATCAATGAAAATATATTTTTATTTTTAAAAGTGTTTTCTGCAAGCACTTTTCCATCTCTGGTTCTATGAAGAGCGCTTACAACAACATATTGACCATCTGAATCTAAAGATACTTCACCACCAATAAAGTACTCTACATGAATTTCCTTTGCAATCTCACGTTTTATGGTAAGGGGAATGGAGTTTTTATCATGAAATCCTTTTTCATATAGTTTTTCAAAAATACCAGGATGCGAATTAACAAACATATCCTGACAAATATCTGAATTAATCCCTTGAGTAACTCCACGCCCTATCCAATCTAATTCAGAGTTTTCAATATTATTCTTAAAATGAAAAATAGCCAAATTTTTTCTAAAATTTGCCTTTGGTATGATTCTTTCTATTTTATTTCCATTCTCATCTTGAGTATAAACAGTTTCCGTTGCAGCTCCTAAATCCTCAGCAGAAAAAAACATAAACAATATGATAATGGAAGCCAAAATATTTACTGGTATACCTATCTTTTCTACTTTACTCCAATCATCTTTTCCTGGAGCACCATGAAAATAAGCTAAAATCAAAATACTTGGAATTAATGAGAGTATGGTCGTCAATGTAAAATCTACTAAATATGGTGACAAAATATATCTATTTACAGACCAATCAATAAATTGAAGGATACCCCATCCAGCTGCAAAATAAATTCCTAAAATATGAGGAACACGACGATTCATTAAATCTTTATATAAAGTCATTTCTGATTCATTATCCATGTTAGTATAAATTTCTCCCAATTTTCATATAATTAATTTAGATAAATTATTTATCATCAAGATTACGTCTGATTTTTTTTACATTCATATGTAGTAACATAAATGACCCTCCCAATTCTCTTAAAAAAGATAAAAATAAAGGAAATAAATAGATGGGAATCAATATTAATAAAATAAAAAAACTTTTACTTAAAAAAAATGCCATTATTGTAAAAAAGAAACCAAAAGGATAAAGAAGAAAAATAATAGCATCAAAAAATAAATCCATCCAACTAGTCATTACATATTCTTCATCAAGCATGTTTGATATGGAATTATTACCTATTTTAAGAATTTTTTCCTTTGAAAAATTCCATATGTTATAAGGCAACAAAAAACTAAAAAACATTATTCTAAAAGCTAACAACATTGCTTTAAACATTTTACTCTCTCCTCTATAAATTAACGTACAATTAAATAGTACAATACATAAAGCCAACCAAATACACCATGAATGATTGCCCATAATACACTATTATGCAAAGACCATGATATTGCCACTGCAATAGCTGCCCCCAAACTAATTCCACTTGATGCTGCCGTTGATTTTTTCATTGACATGTTTTTCTCCTTATTTTAAAATCTTCTAAAAAATAGGCGAGATAATATTCTAATGAGATTATATCTTAGCATTCTATTTATTTTAAGAGTTTCTATGATGCTTTTTAATATATGTTTTTTTCTAATAAACAAGTATACAATAACAAATATGACTATTATTATAAATAAACGAACCATGTAAATAAATTATTTCCTTTTATTTCAACATTCAAAAGCTATAATGAAATAGCTTTTACCATAATATTATTTAAAAATTTTTTCACGATAATTAATTACCCAAAACATAGGCATGAATAGTATCACTGACCTTATGCCTCCATTATCAGGCAAACCTAATTTTACACATATGGCTGTTAACGTAAAACCTAACGAAGCACCAAAAATAAATGCTACCAAATATTTTTTCATATTAAAATTCATGCATCTCCTTATTTAATAAATCATTATTAATCATTAACAACATTGATTGTGATAGGTTCAACTATCAATTCATCAAAACCATCAATTTCTGCACCATTGGATTTTATCATGTGTAAAGAACTTAAATAGATAACATCATTACCCAAGCCAATGGATGACAAAACAATTTCACATGCAATGCCACTAGATGTAGAATGAATGATCCCATCTTGTCCTAGACCAAGTGCAACTCCAACCTCTCCTGCAGACAAGAACTCATGTTTAAA
>JAYZCM010000084.1:0-12028 GCA_036338305.1 Fidelibacterota bacterium
TAAAGGAAAAATTCATTTTGAATTTTTTAAAACAGATGATGATGAAAAAATGCAAGAGGATGCACAAAAATCTGGCATACAACCAGTCCAATTACAAGTTATTGAAAATGATAATATTGCAGTTAAGCGTGTATATATGGGAATGGTGTTTTTATATGAAGATAAAAGAGAATCCATACCGCTAATTCAAACAACAACTGGATTAGAATATGAAATATCAACAAAAATAAAAATGCTAGTAAATAAAAATAATTCAACTATAGCCATTGCCAAATCAAATTCTCAAACTGACATTCAAAATGAATCAATTAATCAAATTTTAAATCAACGTTATGCTGTAAAAAATATAAATATTGATAAACCTATTGCAGAACAAATATCACTAATAATTTTAAATGGCTTTGAAGATTCTATTACAATAGATGAAAAAAATAATTTGGATGCTTTTATTAATAAGGGTGGAAATTTATTAATAGGGCAAAATAGAATAAAAACAGACTTAACAACGCAACAAGCAACCCCAATTGAATCCAATATTTTTGATTGGCTCAAGTCTTATGGACTTAATATTGAAAAAAATCTTGTATTGGATTTAAACTGTGGAAAGGTTAATGTTCAACAAAATCTAGGTTTTCTTCGCATTCCAGTTCCAATGGACTATCCTTTCTTGCCTATAATTAAACAAAATAATTTTAATGATGAAATAATAATGGTTAGTGGTTTGGAGGGATTGAGATTAATGTTTCCTAGTGAAATAATTATAAATGATGGCCCCCATAAAATTTTTACTTTATTTACAAGCTCTAATCAATCTACAACCATGCAAGAATTTTTTAATTTAAATCCTGATCCAAATGCAAATCCTGCTTTTTCACAATTAAAGGAAAATGGCAAAACTTTAGGTGCAATGGTTGAAATTAATAATAATGACATAATTAGTAACATAATACTAATTTCAGATTCAAATTTTTTATCTGATCAAGGTGGTGGTAGTGCACAAGAAAATCATATTTTTTTAATGAATGCAATTGATTATATTCTTGGAGACCGTGAATTAATTGCTCTTAGAAGTCGTGAAATTACTAGTAGACCATTGGCTGAATTACAAGATACACAAAAATCTACCTGGAAATGGATTAATATCTTATTACCATCCTGTTTAATAGTATTTTTTGGCTTTATGCGTTTACGCCATGAAAATAATAGAGCAAAATTATTAAGAGAACTATATGACTAATAATTTAAAAATATCCATAGTTGTATTGAGCTTGCTTCTTATTATATTTTTCATAAATAATAATAAACAGAATGCATTAATTATTCAATCAAATCAAATATTTGAAAAAAATATAAATGACATTCAAAAAATATTAATTCAAAAAAATGATGCTGCCATAGAATTAATTAGAATTGACACAACATGGGAAATTTCAGGTAATGATAGTTTAATTATAAAAGAAAGATCTTTGGAAAGTTTTTTTGATAGGGTATTAACCGTTAACAGGGAAACATTAATTTCTGAAAATCCTGAAAAATATGATAAATTTTCAATTTCTGATTCATTGGGAACCCATCTTGCATTGATTGGCTCACAAAATGAAACTATTGCCTATTATGTTTTTGGAAGATCAAGCACGGATTACTCACGTTCTTATGTACGAATTGGAAATAATCCAAATGTATATTTAACTGATCAAAATGTTACTTACATACTAAATACTGAAGCAACTTATTGGGGGGAAATACCAAAAGAAAACATTGACTCTCCTCCTGCCGTAGAATCAAAACCATAAAGTAATAATACAAAACATTATTTTGCTAATGAGCCCATTGGATCCCATGGATCAAGTATAACTGCTTCTCGATTAAAAATTTCTATTAACCTTTTAGGTAAATAACTTTTATCTACTACAATTTCATAATTATATTCATCAAACCAATTATCTGTCATTAAATAGTAGCCTTTTGATCCTCCTTTGGTTCCCCAGCTGTTTTCAACCCTCCATTTATCTGACTTTCCCTTAACAAGATTAACTCCTGTAAATAGCATGGCATGAGTCATTAGGCTATCACCATATTCAAGCCTTTTTCCCTTATCCATTAAAAAATCAGTACCAAATAATATTTCATAATCATATAAATTCATATCCATAACACCTACGTCACGATGAAACATTTTACCCACATCACATCCAAACCAAACTGCCTCATCATTTTTAATCGATTTTATGGCAGCTCTCTTCATGTCATCTAATTCTACATTAGCATACTTAATTATTTGTCCACCCATAACATTTCCCAAATAATCTACTGTATATAATTCATTCATTTTTTTATTTGACATAGGCGCATGTATTAAGCACACTTTATCTTTTAAATTAATATTAGTATGTTTTTTATAAAAATCTTGAGGAGTAAGATTGGTTAATCTGACTAATTTTTTTTTCTTATCTCTTGTTTGCCAATCAAATTTTTCAGGAGGATTCCCTAAGCATATGCATAGCATTGAATAAATCACTGAAAGCATGTCACTCTTGATTTTTCTTAAATCTTTTAATTTCAAACCCTGACTGTGCTTCTCTCGAAGTGTCCATGCAAATTCACGCAATTTTCTAGTAAGAAACCTATTCATCATTCGAGATTGGCTACTTTGATAAGTTTCTGGCATGACTGATTGAGGTACAACACCATATTTTTCAATCAAATTAACAAACATATCCCATTGCCCGCCATCTTGAACAGGATTAGAGAGCAAATACATCATTAACCTACTATCATATTTTTCATCAAATGTATTTAATATGTTTTCAAGAAAATAATTCGATTTTTCTAATTTATCATAAAACATAAAATAATTTTGAGAAAACTCAAAGTTTTTTAGATTATATTTTTTAGCAAGTGAAAGACGCATAAGATTAAGTCCAGCAAAGCCCCAACACCGTCCTGATGCTTTTTGGTTTGTTACAGTTGCCATTTCATTAGAAATTACATCAGAATAATTATGGTCAATTAAGCGGAATCCATCCCAATCGATTGCGACATCGTTTATATTGCTTTTTACAAGTGCATTTCTAGCAATTTGATTACTTCTATTAGAATTAAAATTTTTTTTAAAGAAATTTATATTAGTTGGTGCAATTGTGATTTTCATGATAATCCTTTATTTATTTAATGAGCCACTGAGAGGAGTTGAACCTCCGACCCACGCATTACGAATGCGTTGCTCTACCAACTGAGCTACAGTGGCATAAATTATTAAAAAGTCATATTATAATTTACAAAATTGTATAAGTATTTGATTGAGATAATGTATTTTTATTTATATAATTAAATGAAAATAAAGAAACTATTCATAATTGTAAATAATTAATATGGTTAATAAATCAAACGATGATAATTTAAAATATAAAAATAAACTAACATCGGAAGAATATAGAATTACTAGAAAAGGTGAAACAGAAATGCCTTTTTCTGGAAAATATTGTAATTTTTTTGAAGACGGCATATACTTATGCGTTTGTTGTGATACACCCCTTTTTAATTCTAAATCAAAATTTAATTCTAAAAGTGGTTGGCCAGATTTTCACTCTGCAATTAAAAATGAACTTTTAAAATTTCAAGATGATTTTAGTTCAGGACATAAACAAATAGAAGTGAAATGTAATACTTGTAATGCACATTTAGGGCATGTATTTGATGATGGGCCAGCACCACATCATAAAAGATATTGAATTAATTCTGCTGCGTTGAAGTTTCAACCAGAATGATTTTGATAAATTTAAAAAGTAACTTAATTTTATATGCAATGGAGATGGGAAAAAACAACTTAAATAAAAAAACCTCGAAAATTCGAGGTTTTTTTATTTTCACATTTATATGAAAAAGAAAACAAAACTTGTATTAGAAAATGGAATAATATTTTCAGGAAACTCGCTTGGCGCATTTGGTGAAACGATTGGAGAAATTTGTTTTAATACAGGAATGACAGGCTACCAAGAAATATTGACAGATCCTTCATATTGTGGTCAAATCATAACCATGACATACCCACATATAGGTAATTATGGTATAAATAATGATGATGTTGAATCTAATAATGTTCATGCCTCTGGATTTGTTATTAAAGAAGAAACTCTTTATCCCTCAAATTATAAATCTATTCAATCTATTGGTGAATATCTAAAAAAGAAAAAAATAATAGGCATACAAAACATAGATACAAGAATGTTAACACGTATCATTCGTAATGAAGGTGCAATGAATGCAATTATAAGCAATAAAGATTTAAACAAAAAAACATTATTAAAAAAAGTACAATCTGCATCTAAAATAAATGGCGCAGACCTCGCAAAAGTTGTTACAACCAAACAATCATATGATTGGTGTGAAAATAAAACTAATTATTTTAAAATTGCAGCAATAGATTTTGGAATAAAACATAATATAATTAAACAATTAGTTAAAAATAAATGCAATGTAAAAATTTTTCCTGCAAATGTTTCTTATCAAGAAATAATAAAATATGATCCAGATGGAGTTTTTTTATCAAATGGACCTGGCGATCCTTCAGCTGTTAATTATGCAATAAAAACTGTAAAAAAATTAATTGGAATAAAACCAATATTTGGAATCTGCTTAGGACATCAAATCCTTGCATTGGCATTAGGAGGAAAAACTTATAAATTAAAATTTGGCCATAGAGGGTGTAATCACCCTGTAAAAAATTTACAAACAAATAAAACTGAAATTACAAGTCAAAACCATGGTTTTTCAGTAGACCCTCAATCATTAAATAATAATATTGAAATTACGCATATAAGCTTAAATGATAATACTGTTGAAGGGTTGCAATGTAAAGAAAAACAACTTTTTTCAGTACAGTTTCATCCAGAATCTAGCCCTGGTCCACATGATAGTAGATATTTATTTAATCAATTTATTAAAATGATGACAAAGAAAATCCATGCCTAAAACAAGTGATATAAATTCAATATTAATAATTGGTGCAGGTCCAATAATTATTGGTCAAGCATGTGAATTTGATTATTCTGGAACTCAAGCCTGTAAAGCGTTAAAAGATGAAGGATATAAAGTAATCTTGGTAAATTCAAATCCTGCGACCATAATGACAGACTCTCAAATTGCTGATGCTACATATTTAGAGCCTATTACTTTAGATTCATTAACACAAATAATTGAAAAAGAGTCTCCTGATGCAATCTTGCCAACAGTAGGAGGTCAAACTGCTTTAGATGCTGCCATGCAACTTTATGAAAATGGTATTTTTGAAAAGTATAATATCAAATTAATTGGAGCAAATATAAATTCAATTCAACGCGCAGAAAATAGAGAAGAATTTAAAAAATGCATGGATGAAATAAATATTGAAACAGCTCGTGGTGGTTTTGCTAAATCTATGAATGAAGCTGAAAAAATAATAGAAGACATTCCATTCCCAATTATAATTAGACCTTCTTTTACAATGGGAGGAACTGGTGGGTCTGTAGCATACAACATTGAAGAATTTAATAAATTAGTTGAAAAAGGGCTTTCAGCTAGTCCAATATCTGAAATATTAATTGAAGAATCTTTAATTGGGTGGAAAGAATTTGAAATGGAAGTTGTAAGGGATAATGTCGATAATGCCATTATCATATGTTCAATTGAAAATTTAGATCCCATGGGCATACATACAGGCGATTCCATTACAGTTGCACCTTCACAAACTCTTAGTGATAAAGAATATCAAAAAATGCGAAATTGGTCCATTGCATGCTTGCGAAAAATAGGCGTAGATACTGGGGGTTCAAATGTACAATTTGCCATAAACCCACAAAATGGCAGGATGATAATAATAGAGATGAACCCAAGAGTAAGTAGGTCCTCTGCCTTGGCATCAAAGGCAACCGGCTTTCCAATTGCAAAAATAGCTGCAAAATTAGCAATTGGATATACATTAGATGAACTGCCTAATGATATTACTGGACAAACATTAGCCGCATTTGAACCAAGTATTGATTATGTAGTAACCAAAATACCACGATTTGATTTTGAAAAATTTCCTGCTTCTAAAGGTGTTTTAGGGGTACAAATGCAATCCGTTGGCGAAGTGATGGCAATTGGTAGAACTTTCAGAGAAAGTCTTCAAAAAGCCTTTAGATCATTAGAGGTTGGCCTAGATGGTCTAGAAGTCAAAGAAACTGATTCGCGAAATTTAGATTTGGAAAAAATCAGATTTGCATCTGCTTTCCGCTTATTAAAAGTTAAACAAGCATTAGAAAATAATCATAAAATAAATGAAATTTACGATAAAACTAAAATTGATCCGTGGTTTTTATATCAAATAAATGAAATTATAAATTTAAAAAACAACATAAGTGTAAATAATTTATATGAATTAAAACAAAATGGTTTTTCTGATATTCAAATAGGTAAAGAATTAAATAAAACAGAAATTGAAATAAGAAAATTAAGAATCAAAAATAAAATATTACCTACGTATAAAATGGTAGATACATGTGCTGCAGAGTTTGAAGCGGAAACACCTTATTGCTATTCTACATATGAAACTGAAAATGAAATCATTCCACTAAAAGAAAAGAAAATAATGATTCTTGGTGGGGGACCAAATAGAATTGGCCAAGGAATTGAATTTGATTACTGTTGTGTTCAAGCTGTATTTGGATTAAAAGAGTCTGGCTATAAAACCATAATGGTCAATTGTAATCCAGAAACTGTATCAACAGATTTTGACATTGCAGATAGATTATATTTTGAACCATTAACATTTGAAGATGTATTAAATATTATTGAATTAGAAAAACCCGATGGAGTGCTTGTTCAATTTGGAGGTCAAACCCCATTAAACATTGCAACAAAATTAGAAAAACATGGTGTCAATATCATAGGCACAAAACCAAGCGCAATTGATTTGGCTGAAAATAGAAAAAAATTTGGAAATATACTTAAAGAATTAAAAATTCCCGCACCAAGCTGGGGAACCGCCACATCCGTTAATACTGCTTTAAAAGTAGCAAAAAAAGTGGGCTACCCTTTATTGGTGCGCCCATCATATGTATTGGGTGGTCGTGGAATGGAAATTGTATATGATGATGATGAATTAATCAGATATGTTACAAAAGCAACTATTATATCTGGAGAACACCCTATTTTAATTGATAAATTTTTGGAAGATGCATATGAATTTGATGTAGATGCCATTTGCGATGGTGATGATGTGTTTATTGGAGGAATCATGCAGCATATTGAAGAAGCTGGAATTCATTCTGGTGATTCAGCATGTGTCATTCCAGCATACCAACTAACTTCTCATTCACGAAAATTAATTGAAAATTATACAAAACAACTTGCCCTTAAATTAAATACCATAGGATTAATTAATATACAATTTGCAATGAAAAATAACATAATATATGTTATTGAGGTTAATCCTCGTGCAAGCAGAACTATACCTTTTATTAGTAAGGTCATTAATATACCTTTGGCTAAAATAGCAGCTCAATTAGCTGTTGGTAAAAAAATAAAAAATATGAACTTGAACATAAGTAAACAAAAAGGATTAATTGCAGTTAAAAAACCAGTTTTTCCATTTAACAAATTCCCACAACAAAATATTTTTCTATCACCAGAAATGAAATCTACAGGCGAAGTAATCGGATTTGATTCATATTTAGGAAGTGCATACGCAAAAGCAGAAGCTGGAACTGGAAATTCATTGCCAATTTCTGGTACTGTATTTATTTCAGTTAATAATTCAGATAAAATTAAATCCATTAATATTGCCAGAGATTTTAAAGAATTAGGATTCAATATAATTGCAACCGATGGTACAGCAAAATTATTTTCAGAAAATGGAATTAACTGCAATTCCATTTTTAAAGTTGGAGAAGGCCGTCCAGATATTGTTGATGCAATAAAAAATAAAGAAGTTCAGCTAGTCATAAACACACCGCTTGGGGCAAAATCTAGATTTGATGAATATGAGATTGGACGTTCTGCCATTGGTAATAAAATTGCAATCATTACTACAATTTCTGGTGCACAAGCTGCAATTAGAGGAATACGAAATTTAAAAATAGGATCTATACAATATCATAGCCTTCAAGAAATTTTTTCTTAATCTATCTTAATAGTTTTTTTATTTCTTTATTTATAATTGATTTATCTTTTATGATAATTGAAAGTTGAAGTACATAAATTTGAAAAGTATTAATAAAGAATTTAGGCAATTTTACTAAATCTTTTTCTGTAGTTATTATTGTATTTAATTTTAATTTTTTAATTTTTTCAAATAAATTCCTTATTATCCTATCTGAATAATTCTGGTGATCTCTATAATGCTTTTTCCCTTTTATTATGATCCCTAATTGAGTTATTGATTCAAAAAAAGAATTATGATCTGCTATTCCACAAAAAGCAAAAACTGGTTCCGCTATATTTTGATTATATTGATTTAAATTATAATTATACAATTGTAATTGATAATTACTAAGGATGTAGTTTTTTGAATAGATTTTTTTTATTGTTTGATGAATTCTTGGTGTCAGATTTGTTTTAGTATAAACAATTAAATTAGATCGATTAATATTAGATAGTGATTCTCTCATTTTCCCCCAAGGCAAAAGCTTATAATTTTTTAAGCTTTCTTTACCTGATATGGTCAGAACATTTAAATCTCTTTTTATGCTTCTATGTTGAAAACCATCATCCATAATAATTACATCTACAAAATAATTGTTTATTAATTTCTTGATACCTTCATATCTATTTTTTGATACTATGATTGGTACATTGTTTAATTTTTTTCCAATTAAAAAAGGTTCATCTCCCGCCATGTTTACATCAACCAGCATTTTCTTGCCATCATGTACAATAATTTTTCCTTTGGATTTTCTTCCATATCCTCTACTTATAATTCCAGGTTTTTTCCCTTGATTAATAATGAGTGTTGCAATATATATGACTAAAGGGGTTTTTCCTGTGCCCCCTGCTGTAATATTTCCAATGGAAATAATTGGTTTATTAAAAGAATGAGATTTAATATAATGTAAATCATATAGTTTATTTCTTATTTTAATTATTAATCCATATATCCAGGAAACTAGAATTAAAATAGGTGTTATCATAATATGTAATGAATATTTCACTAAATTTTCCCTGTAATATTATCTGCTACATCTTGATGAATATTAATAAAAGTTGTTAATATGTCAACTTCCTCTTTTGAATCTTTTGGTTTTTTAACAATTTTTAAAGGCTTTGAAACCACCAATTGAATTTTCCCAAATGGTTTAGGAATTAATGTTTTATCCCAAGAATTTAATTCCCAAAATCTACTTGCAGATCCAGTAACTGTAATAATGTTAACATTTTTTTTTATTGCCAAGCCTATGCTACCTGATTTTGCAATTTTTGCTGGTCCTTTTGGCCCATCGTTTGTAACGGCAATCATACCACCAGCATCAAAAACTTTTGACATCTCTTTGATAACACTCATTCCCCCCTTATTGGTACTACCCTTTATGAGATCATATCCCCATTTTTTTAATATGCGTCCTAGTATTTCCGAATCAGGATGTCTGCTAGACACAATGTGCAATTTAGTATGAAAGCGTATATACCAACTTGGATAAATGAGGCGTCCATGCCAAACACATAGCATTATTGGCTCATTTGATTTTATTAATTTTATTAAATTTTCTTCACCCTTTATGGAAATTTTATTTAAAAAGAATAATATTTGAAATAACCAACGACCCAAAAAGGATAATACTCTTGATTTAATTTTAAAATTCATTTTTTTCTAATAATTCCATTATATGACTGGCAGCTCTTTTTGATGCATTTTCACATTTTATTTTTTCTGTAATTTGTAATAATTCCTTTTTCATTTTATTTAATAAATTGTCATTATTAATGATTTTAATAATATTATTTTTAATAGAATTTGCTTTGGCATCATTTTGTAAATATTCTGGCATTATTTCCTTGTTTGCAATAATGTTTACCATGCCCGCATAATTAACATTGACAAAAATTTTGGTTAGCCACCAAGATAATAAATTCATTTTATATACTATTAGCATGGGCGTTCCAAATATGGCAGCTTCAACTGTAGATGTTCCTGATGCCACAATGGCCAAATCTCCACATTCTAATGCTTTTTGTGGAAATCTGTTTTCAATTTTCAACCAACTTGGACAATTATATTTTTTTATATTTAAATTTTCTGCTAAACCAAGTATAAATTGAATTTTATTATCATATGCATTTATTTGATTAGCAACCTCTAAAAATAATGGCAAATGACGATTAATTTCTTGTATTCTACTTCCAGGATATAATGTTATGATGGGAAGCGTCTCATTAAGCTGTAATAGCTTACATAATTCTGTTTTGCTAGTTGGTTCCCAGTCATCAAAAATTGGATGTCCTACATATTTCACTGGAAAACCTCGCTGCTCATACCAATCTTTTTCAAATGGAAAAATAACCAACATTTGATCTATATGTTTTTTAATTGTTTTCAGTCTTCCCTCTTTCCAGGCCCAAATTTGTGGACTTATATAATAAGTGATGGGAATATTATGATTAGATTTAATTTGTTTTGCTAAATGTAAATTAAATCCAGGATAATCAATTAAAATAATTTGATTTGGTTTATGTTGGTTGATTACATGGAGAATTTTCTTCGTTAATTTTTTAAAAAAAAATAAATGTTTTATGACCTCAATGAAACCCATAACTGAAAGCTTATTTATATTCTCAATGGACTGCAAGCCTTCAGTGATCATTTTTTTTCCACCTATTCCAATAAAATTGATTTTATTATTCTTTTTTTTTATTTCTTTAATAATTGATGCGCCATGGTTATCTGCAGATTTTTCTCCAGCAATCATAAAAATTAAAGGGGATTTATTTCTATTGTTCATCAATTATACTCTGAATGTTTAATGCAATTTTTAATGCCTCTGTTGCGCTATATCCATCTGTTTCTGGATTTTTATTGTTTAAAATGGAATCAATAAAATGATTTAATTCCATTTTTAAAGCATCTTTTTTTTGCATTTTTGGTTTATTATAAATAATATATTTTTTATTTTTATCCCCAATTTCAAAAACTTTATTTTGATGATTATTTTTATTTGAGATTTGATACTCTTCTAAGATTTTTTCTTTAAAATCTATTGTTATATAACCATTTACACTAAACAACCTCATCTTTCTCATTTCCTTTTGCGAAATCCTACTTGCTGTCAAATTAACGATGCAACCATTTGCAAATTCCATTCTTACATTGGCAATATCAATAGAAGATGAAACTACTTTAACTCCACTAGCTTTTGTATCGATAATCTCATTACCTAACAATGAAATTATTATGTCAATATCGTGAATCATTAAATCAAGTACAACCGGTACATCATTTCCCCTAGGATTAAAAGGTGCCAATCTATGTACTTCAATAAATTTGGGTGAGGGATTAATTTTTTTTAATGCTAAAAATCCAGGATTAAATCTTTCAATGTGTCCAACCTGTATTATTTTTTTTTCTTTTTTTGCTTGTTTAAGTAATTTATTTGCATGAATTATATTATTTGTGATTGGTTTTTCTATAAATACATGGCATCCATGGCTTAATGCTAAGCTCGCTATTTTATAATGCGTGGGAGTAGGTGTAACAATCGAAACAGCATCTGATGAAATTAATAAATCATTTAAAATTGAAAACGATTTTACATCATATTCACTACTTACCTCTTCTGCTCGTTTTTTATTATTATCATAAATTCCAGAAATTTCTATATTTGAAATCGTGACAATTTGCTTTAAATGAAAATAGCCTAAATGGCCAACCCCAATTATACCAATTCTTAATGTAGACCCTTTTTTCATGGTATCAATTTACGAAAATCATAATCATAGCAAAAAGATTACAAAAAAAAAACAAATCCTTGATAAATTCCTAATATTTGTCGGAAATTTAATTTATTGATAGTCGCTTAAT
>JAYZCM010000085.1:0-14047 GCA_036338305.1 Fidelibacterota bacterium
AAAACCATAAAATTGCATTTGAGCAGATTTTAAAGCATCATGATCTGTCAAATATTGTGCTTCAACTTGAGAATATGGAATGCCAGAACCTAAAGTCCATCCATTATATGAAGCTTCTGACGCTGAATAGTCATCACTAGCTATACTTAAATTATTCATGGCAATGAATGTCATGGCTAGGCTGACTGTCTCCATGGTTAAAAGTAAAATTCCTTTACCTGGTTTTTCAATTGCCCCATGTCCTAAACCTGGATAAATCCAAGATAATGTTTTTGCTGTTGCAAACTGCTGTTTCCTTGCCTCACTTTTTGCCTTATATTCTGCAAAAGACGTATTATCTCCTAATTCAGCAGAATTAAAAAATATGAATTCTCCTTGTTCAGTACCAATCCTTCCAACCTGTGGTGTATGATATCCCTCAGTCTCACTATAAACTCTCTCTGCCAAAAAACTACCTAATTCATTTGCTGTTATTACGCCGTCTGCATCCATGTCTGCACTTTTATTTTCAAGACCCGTAAGAAGATTCTTTGTAAAAGCACTATGTCCCCACTCAGAACGTTCCAATACTTGCTCATCTTTACCACCTGCAGTAATAATCTGCCTGCCTTTTTCTCTAGTAATTTTTTGAATATAATTTGGAACAGATTTTTTTAAGCCACGAGTCGCAGCCAATGCAAGGCCTCCATAACAAGCGTCTACAAGATATAAAATGTGCTTAGCGTAAGACATATTGGCAATTTCATATAATTGATGCATGGGAATGCTGGTTAAAAATAAATTTTCTGGATCACCATCTACAGGGACCAAATACCCTTTTTCTCCCCCTGAAGGTAGTGTATATGTTTCTCCGTGTCCAGCATAAAATACAATAACTCTATCATCTTCTTTTGCTTCTTGTAAAAGTTCATTAAAACCTTCTAAAATACCATTTTTAGTAGCATTTTCATTCAAAATCATTTTAATGTGATCTTCTCTATAATTATAATTTTTCATAAGCATTTCTTTTACACTTTTTGCATCATTAACCGCATAATTCAAATTTTGCATGTGTTTATATTCATTTATGCCTATGATAACAGCCCAACTTTCATGATATATATCTGCTAAAAAATGCATGTTATCATCATTAAATGCAGAACTCCCCTGAGCAATTAAAGATCCTAAAAGCATAATAAATGATGACGTTATATTTAAAATAAAATGTTTTCTCTGCAAACCACCCTCTTTTTATTAATTTCTTTTCATTATAATTTACAAAAAAATATTAATATTTTTATAAATAGAACATATAATTTTTATTTGCCTAAAGTTTAATAATTGTTAGATGAATATTGATTTTGTAATATTACTTAGTATATTTCCTAATTTTTTTTATTGCATTCATGAAAAACATCTATTTTTTTGGTAATGGAACGGCTGAAGGCGCGGCTTCAGATAAAAACCTCCTTGGAGGGAAAGGCGCTAATCTTGCTGAAATGACCAATCTTGGAATCCCTGTTCCACCTGGCTTTACCATTAGTACGGACATATGTAGATATTACATGGAAATGAAAACATATCCTAATGGTCTCAAAATTGAACTTCAAAAATCTTTAAAAAAAGTTGAATCCGCAATGAAGCAGATTTTTGGAGATCCTGCTAATCCCCTACTCGTTTCTGTTCGTTCAGGGGCAAGACAATCCATGCCTGGCATGATGGAAACAGTATTAAATATTGGCCTCAGCACTAAAACAATACCAGGTCTCATTAAAAAATCAAAAGATGAAAGGTTTGTATATGATGCCTATAGAAGGCTTATTACCATGTACGCAGATGTAGTTATGGAAAAAGCTGCAGGCATTGAGTTAAAAGAGGGATATGGCATTCGTGAACAATTAGATGAAATATTACATAAAATTAAAATAAATGCAGGTATTACGAAAGATTCTCAATTATCTATTAATGACCTTAAAAAAACATGTGACTTATTTAAAATAAAAATTAAAGAAACCCTAAATGATGAATTCCCTGATGACCCCTTGACTCAACTATGGGAAAGCATTGCTGCTGTATTTAAATCATGGAATGGGAAAAGGGCTGTCAGTTATAGAGAAATAGAAAACATCCCTCATCATTGGGGAACGGCTGTCAATGTACAGGCCATGGTCTTTGGCAATATGGGTAATGATTGCGCAACGGGGGTTGCCTTTACAAGAAATCCTTCCACGGGTGAAAATAATTTTTATGGAGAATGGCTACAAAATGCTCAAGGAGAAGACGTGGTGGCAGGTCTTCGCACACCAAATCCATTAAATGACAAAAGTAAAACACATGAATCTAAAAATTTACCTAGCCTTAAAGAATCAATGCCAGAAACATATGATGAACTTTATGAAATACAAAATAAATTAGAAAAACATTTTAAAGACATGCAAGATATTGAATTTACCATTCAAAACCATAAATTATGGATGTTACAAACTCGAAATGGAAAGCGGAATGGTGCTGCAGCCATTAGAATGGCCGTTGAAATGAATAATGAAAATTTAATTAATGAAAAAACTGCCCTCATGCGAGTAAATGCAGATCATTTAGATGAAATAATGCATCCTACTCTAGACACAAATAAAGAAAATGATGCTAAAATTTTAGCCATGGGCCTTCCAGCTGGCCCTGGTGGAGCATCTGGACAAATTGTATTTACGGCTGATGATGCAAAAGCTTGGCGTGAAAATGGGAAACAAGTAATTTTAGTTCGCAGTGAAACATCTCCAGAAGATGTTCATGGAATGTATGCTTCTGAAGCCATTTTAACATCAAGAGGAGGGATGACCTCTCATGCGGCATTGGTTGCTCGAGGATGGGGAAAATGTTGTGTTGTTGGTTGTTCCGAGCTGTCAATATCAACCAAAGAAAAATCTTTGGCGGTAAATGGCACTTTATTAAATGAAGGAGACTGGTTAACTCTAAATGGTAGTAGTGGAAAAGTATATCCAGGAAAAATTCCACTTCAAGAAGTGAATTTAAATGAAAATCCATATTTTCAAAAAATAATGGAAATGTCTGATAGACAAAGAAAGCTAGAAATTAGAACAAATGCTGATAGCCCTAAAGATGCAATGCAAGCACGAAATTTTGGCGCAAAGGGAATTGGTTTATGTCGCACTGAACACATGTTTTTTGATCCAGAAAGAATTTCTGCAATACGCGAAATGATAGTTGCAAATAATGAAGTGGAACGTAGAAATGCAATAATGAAATTACTACCATTTCAAAAAACTGATTTTTATGGTATTTTAAAAACCATGGCCCCATATCCTGTCACAATTCGTCTTTTAGATCCTCCTTTGCATGAATTTTTACCTCAAGAAAAAAATAAAATAATTGCTCTGGCAAAAGAATTAAAAATTTCTCATACAGAACTTGAACAAAGAATAGAAAATCTTCATGAACTAAATCCAATGCTAGGACATAGAGGATGCCGATTAGGTATTTCTTATCCTGAAATAACAGAAATGCAAGCACGGGCAATTTTTGAAGCTTCAGCTCAATTGGTGGAAGAAAAAAAACCTGCATTTGCAGAAATCATGATTCCTCTTGTTAGTTCATTAGAGGAATTTAAACATCAAAAAAATATAATTGAAGCTGTAGCAAAAAGAGTACAAGAAGAAACTAATACTGATTTTAAATATATCATAGGCACCATGATTGAATTACCAAGAGCATGCATTATTGCAGATTCGATTGCAAAAGAAGCGGATTTCTTTTCATTTGGAACTAATGATTTAACTCAAACTGCTTTTGGTTTTTCAAGAGATGACATTGGAGGATTTCTTCCAGATTATCTTGATAATCACATGCTTCCACATGATCCATTTCAATCCATTGATCAAGATGGTGTGGGCGCTTTAGTTAAAATTGGTGTTAAAAAAGGAAGACAAGAAAATCCAAATCTTAAAATTGGTATCTGTGGGGAACATGGTGGTGAGGCTAAATCAATTCAATTTTTTAATGAAATTGGTCTCAATTATGTTAGTTGTTCTCCTTATAGGGTGCCAATTGCACGCTTGGCAGCAGCACAATCTGAAATAATCAAGCAACAACTATCCATCAAGGGCATTCAGTAGTATCTTGGTCATTAACATTATTTTCCATACATGATGGATATGGTGGACAAATTTTATTTTTTCCAATATTTATGGAAGATAAATTTTCATAAATTTCACATACACTATCAGGAATTTTAATTAATTCACTTTCTCCTAAATATAAAATATCCAATCTCATGTTTTTCCATTCTTGAATCCCAATTTCCAAAGGATATTTTCCCTCTAAGCTTTTATTTTCATCAATAAAGTTTTTTAAAACATCAAGATCTTGTTGATAATAACAGCTTTCTTCAATTGGAATATAGCCCATGGGACATTCATCGCCATATTCATTAAATACATTTTGATATCCCATATAGTCAATACATGATAAATAAGGAGGAATAAATTCATTATTTGTCAAATCCATGCTAATTAATTGAGGATAAAGATCACACATTGATTCTGGCAAGCTCTCTAATGAATTACTATTTAAATCTAAATATTTTAATGCATCTAAATCATCAATGCTCTCTGGTATTTTTATAATATCCATACCTACCAAATAAAGTAACTCCAATCTGTTTTTTTCCCATATTTGATATCCTAACATTAGGGGATGAAAATTTTTCAAAGAAGGGTTGATTTGAATAAAATCTACTAATACGCTCATATCTTTATAATAATAACATTGATCATCAAATAAATTAAATCCATCTCTACATGCTGCCGCTCTATTTGCCCTATCTTGCATGCAAACAGGATAATCTCCTTCAATAAAATTATTGGATATGTCAAATGTATTTAAATTATCATAAATTTTGCATATACTTTCAGGAATCACCTTTAATCCTCTATCTGCTAAATTTAACGAAACAAGACGCATTTCTGTCCATTGCTGCCTACCTATTTCCAAAGGGTTTTTCCCTTTTAAGCTAGGATTCATATCAATAATATCTTGAAGTATGGAAATGTCATTAAAAAAATTTCCCATGTTAAAAGCTGATCCATTTCCATTTGATTGTGAAAATATTGTTCTATTATCCATCATGCTAGCTGAAAAAGTTGCTTCTATTGGAGATGTTTCACAATCTTCTATGAATTGATGATTTAAATAATCTATGCAGCTTGGGTATGGTGGGCATATGTTATTATTTCCAAAATCAAATAATTTCAAATCGCTCATAATATCACAAAATTCTTCAGGCAAAACAGATAATTCATTATTAGCTAAATTCAAAATTTTCAAGTCTCCATTTTCCCACCCCTGATAACCTATTACTTTTCCTAATTCTAAAGCAGACAAACCTTTTAATGATTCATTTTTTGTTATAAATGCATTCAGCGCTTTAATATGGTTTTCATTATAACATTCATCCTCTATCTGAATATAATTTTTAGGACATTCAAAAAATTCACAATTTTTAATGTTTTGATGGCCAATGTAATTAAAACAATGAGGATATGGCGGACAAATTTGATTATGTTCTAGATTAATATCCATTTGATGTGGATATAAATTGCAGATTTCATTTGAGAGATAATTAATATTATTATTTCTCAAATCCAAATAGCTTAAATCTAATAATAATGATATGCTATCAGGTAATGTGGTCAACAAATGATCACCTAAATATAAATATGTTAATTTTCCATCTTTCCATGCTTGAGTGCCAATCTCATGGGGATTCATGTCATTTAAACTTTCATTTAAATCAATGAAATCTTGTAATACATCAAGATGAGACTTATAATAACAACCATCATCTAATGAAACAAATTTTTCAGGGCAATCAGATGCAATGCTCAAGGAAAATGAAATAATTAAAATAACTTTATAATACATCATGGACATGTTTAATAATTTACAACTTTGCAACTCTGAATGAAAAATATTGAAAATAAAAAATATGCCAATTGTAACAACATATTACAATTTATAAATTTAATAAGGATTTATAGAGAAGAGTTTATTAAATTCTCATCTAAACTATGGAGGGATTAAAAATGAAATTTGGAAAAACAATACTCTTTATTGGGATTGGACTCTGTTTTTCCCTTTTATTCTCTGAGGATTATACTCCTCAGCAAAAAGAAGAATTAGGACAAAAAGCTTTACATGAAATGCTTCAAAAAATATTTTCTGAATCCATGAAAGCCAAACGTGCATTCTTGGAAAATCAAACTAGAGAAGATGCGATTTCTAATTTTGCAACAACAGCACCTAGATCTGAATTTATAGTTAACGCAGACATATCAAGTGAACTACAGTCAGGAACACAAAGTGCCATGGTATATGTATCAACGGACAATCAAGCTAGTTGGCAATCTGCAAACGCCAGCCTAATAGGCTCTCCAGGATATGAAAATACATGGGAAGGAACAATTGCTACAGGATCCGGAAATAATGCATTTGCTTATCTTTCTGGTTCTGTAGAGTCTGAAGCATTAGGATATGATTATGGAACCATTATTGTTTCTGGTTCACCTCATAATATTAATGGTGATTGGCCTCCTGGAAATAATCTCTATGCAAACTTGGTTGATGAGCCTGCTGGTGATGCTTCCTCTAGTCAGGATATTACTGCTCTTCGTGCCACATATAAGGGAAGCCTTGCCACAGATGCTGAAGGAAATGAATATACAGATATAGAACGTTTTTATATGAATTTAACTTTAAATGGTGGATGTTGTGATGAAGGGGGACTTTTTGGTCCTTGGTATTTATACGGTGTAGGAATTGTAAACCCTGAAGCAGAAGAGGCCGTAGCATACGCAATTGGCTATGGTGATGGTGGGTTTGGCCAATTATCACCAGGTTTATTAAAAATTTCAGGTGATTTATCAACTGGAGAAATTGGTAGCTTTGATTATTTGACTACAAATATTAGCTATAGTACAAGCGGTAATGACATGCAAGCAACTGCACTAATGAGTTACATTACTGAAGATAGTCAATGGGGAACATGGCCAAATTCATATAATGGCTTCATTGTCCTAGGTGTAACTGTTGAAGCTTCTTTAGATGGACTAGATGTTGCTGCGGAAGTAAAAGATCAAACAAATCCTGGACTATTAGTTTGTAATACAACATATCAAGAAGGTAATACTGCCGTTGCATTAAGTAATCCTGAATTTAATCCAGAAAATAATACATTATCTGTTACATACTCAGATAGTGATGGAAATTTGCCTTGGTTTAAATCTGCACAAATTTGTGATTCAGGAACTGATAATTGCTTCTTTTCCATGGAAATGATTCCTGATGGCCACGATTATAAAGAAGGTGTGAATTTTTCATCTTCTTTTACTAGTAATGATATTGCTGATGGTGATTATGATGCACACTTTTGGTTTGCAGATGATGACATTGAAAATTATCCAGTAGCTCAAATTGTACTTCCAATAACCGTAGGTTCTGGTGGAGGATGTACAAACCCCGGCGATGTAAATGGTGATACCATAACTAATATTTTAGATGTGGTACTACTTGTAAATGTTATTTTATTAGGCAATGAGCCTGGTGATTGTTCTGATGTGAATGGAGATGGAATAATAAACATTTTAGATGTCGTGTTACTTGTAAATCTTATTTTAGGATAATAAATCTCATTCAAGTAAAAAACCCCCAATTAATCTTGGGGGTTTTTTATTTTATCAATTCAGAGCTCAATACATTTAAAGTTTTTTTAATATCATCAGTTGAAATACCATGATGAGTAACTAATCTAAATCGATTGGGGCTCGTTTCCAAAAAATAAATTCCTTCTAAATTAATTTCAAATGGATATTTATTTTTATCTTTGGTTTGCTTTTTTAATTTATCACTTCTTTCTATATGTTCATTAATTTCAAAATATAATATGTTACTTTTTATGTTTGCATGGTCTAACGTTAACCCTTCTATTTCATTCAATACATCAACTAAAATTTGTATGTGTCGATGATCTTTTTTAATTTGTTGTATCATAGTATCCAATGATACAATGCCTGGCGCTGCAATTATACCCGCTTGACGCATGCCTCCCCCTAATGCTTTTCTCATTCTACGAGCATCATAAATAAAACTTTCATCACCACAAATAATAGAGCCAATTGGAGAAGATAAACCTTTTGACAAACAAAATGTTACGGAGTCTACATTCGCTACTAAATTTTTTACATCTTCATCCAATGAAACTGCTGCATTAAAAATACGCGCGCCATCTATGTGCACTTTCATGTTATTTTCATGTGCAACTTCAACTACCTTATTTACATATTCTGCCTCCAAAGGTGAACCATTACATAGATTATGTGTATTTTCTAATGTAATTGCAGAAGTTCTTGGAAAATGAACGTTATCAACGCGTATGCCTGATTTAATGTCAGAAATTTTTATTTTTCCATCTATTTGATTTTTTAATTGCCGAGAGTGAATTCCTCCAAAAGCAGAAATCCCTCCTGCTTCATAATAAAACGTATGAGATTTATCACCTAACAATATTTCAGTTCCTCTATCGCAATGTGTTAAAATAGATACTAAATTTCCCATAGTACCGCTTGGAACCAATAAACCAGCAGATTTTCCCATTATTTTTGCAGCTTTTTTTTCCAAGTCATTTACAGTCTGATCTTCTTGAAAAACATCATCACCCAATTTAGCCTTAGAGATGGCATCATACATTTCAACTGTTGGCTTGGTTACTGTATCACTACGTAAATCAATCATTTTCTTATCCATGTATTTTATTAAAATCTTATTAGTTAAAATTTATATCCTTTTTAGGAAGATGTAGAATCCTAAATTTTCACATGAGCAAAAAGTTAAATTTAACTAATGGAAATTTTATTACTTTGGATAATGCTTGTCCACATGCTGAATCCATATCAATAGAAAATGGAAAAATTTGTGGCATAAATTCAATTGATCATAATTGTGAAAGCATAAATCTTAAAGGTGCCACTATTATTCCAGGATTTGTAGATGCACATTTTCATTTAACAAATCTTGGTAAACAACTTGATACACTTCAATTAAAAAAGTGTAATTCAGCCAATGAAATAGCTGATTTAGTAATGCAAAAAAGTAAAAAATCAAATGATGATGATTGGATAATTGGTTTTGGATGGGATCAAACACGTTGGCAAAATGGTTCTTTCCCTAAAAAAGAAATATTAAATGATCTTAATATAAAAAACCCTGTTTTTCTAATAAGAATTGATGGTCATTCTAGCTGGACAAATGATGTTGCCATGCAAATGTCAGGCTTACATATTAAAGCAGATCCTCCAGATGGTGGTAAAATAATTAATGATTGCATATTAATTGATAATGCAATGAACCCCGTAAAAAATCTAATTCCAAAAGAACAAATAAAAACAATTGAAAAATGGATGAAACTTGCTTTTGAAATTATAGTTTCAAGGGGAATTACAAATATTCATGATGCATGGCAAGATCCAATTACAATTGATACATTAAAAAAAATTGACTCACATGGGGAATTACCAATTAGATGTTATGGAATGATTGGAAGTAGTCATGATAAACTTTTAACTCAATTTTTTAAAAATGGTTTTCATTCATCTGAGAAATATACCATACGCTCGGTCAAAGCATTTATTGATGGCGCTTTGGGAAGTAGGGGTGCAGCACTCTTGGAACCATATTGTGATGAAACAAATAATTGTGGCTTAATTTTAATTAAAAGTGAAAAATTCCTAGAATTAGCAAGTCAATGTGAAAAATCTGGCTTTCAACTATGTACTCATGCAATTGGTGATAGAGGCAATAAAATGGTTTTAGATATTTATTCAAATATAATCAAAAAATCTAAAAATCATCGTTGGCGCATTGAACATGCTCAAATGGTACAAGATGAAGACATTCCTAAATTTGTTAATAATGGAATTATTCCATCAATGCAACCAAGCCATTGTACGAGTGACATGAGATGGATGGATGATAGAATTGGTGAAAAGAGATTTAATCGTATTTCAAGATGGAAAACATTCATTGATTCAGGATGTAAAATTCCTGGAGGATCTGACTGTCCCATTGAGGAAGGAAATCCTTTGTTTGAATATTATGCAGCCATTACTAGACAAGACCATGAAGGATATCCAAAAAATGGCTGGGAACCCCAAGAATGTGTTGATCGATTAGATGCCTTGAAAATGTTTACTACATGGGCTGCCTATGGAGAGTTTGCAGAACATAGAAGAGGAAAAATCAGGCCTGGATTTGATGCAGATTTAACATTTTTGTCAAATGATTTGATTAATTGCAAAGCAAAAGAAATATTAGAAATTGATGTTTTAGGAACAATGGTCGCAGGAAATTTTGTATATCTAAACTTCTAATGTCACACCATATCCATTATGTTTTCTAATATTTAATACTTCTCCGTTATTAAATATTAAATATTGCCCCTTTATTCCCCATAATTTTCCTTCAATTTCTCTAATTTTATCAAAACTTAAACTTTTTACTTTTTGAGGGTATTCATTAACCGGATAATTTAATTCTGTTATTTTATTATCATTGCTTAGATATAATTTTAATTCATCTGGCAAATGATTCAACATCTTATTTTTTTCTTCCAATAAATCAATTCCTTCTATTAATTGATTTTTTAACATGCGTTGCCATTGAGTACGATCTGATACATAAGCTTTTAAAATAACTTCAATTGATCCGGCAATATGTCTATTTGGAGTTTTTGATAATTGTATTGCTTTCCAAGCACCTTGATCAATCCAACGAGTTGGAATTTGTTCAAATCTTGTTACTCCTACTTTCAACCCGCTTGAAATGGCTAAATATACACAATGATCTTGCAAACAATGTTTGTCAGCCCATTCCATGTCCCTTGCAATGCCTTCATGTGCCTGACAAAGTTCTGGCCTTAAAATACATTCAGATGTTTCTGGCACTTTGATAAAACATGGATAACAAAATCCTTGGGCAAATGATTTATTGGTATTTCTACCGCATGCAATACAAATTATTTCACCATTCCATGTAAATAATATTTCCTTACCAATTAAATCGTTCATTAAAATATCATCCTTTCCTAATGACAAAGTATATTTCACCTTTTCCATCAGTTTGGTTTTCATTTTAATGATATTTCCTTTATATGACATAAATTAAATTACAAGTATTTCATTAATTAGCTCAATTGAGAAATAAATTTTAAATTTTAAAAAATATATTTGATCATACGATCTTCTTTAACGTAAGTTTAATTTATATGGCATCAAATTCTACTAGTTTAATCATTGTTGAGTCACCTTCAAAGGCTAAAACTCTTAAGCGCTATCTTGGTAAAGAATATCAAATAGAGGCCTCCGTGGGTCATATTAGAGATCTACCGAAATCAGATTTGGGAGTAGATGTAAACAATGGATTTAAACCCACATATATAGAGTCTAAAGACAAATCCAAAGTAATAAAAGAGTTAAAAAAACTCATAAAAAAAGCAAGTACATTATACTTGGCAACTGATCCAGATCGTGAAGGAGAAGCAATTGCTTGGCATATAAAAGAAATATTAAATCCTGCCATTCCAATTAAAAGATTAGTTTTCCATGAAATTACCAAATCTGCCATTAAAGAATCATTTGATCATACTCGAGAAATTGACCAATCTTTAGTGGGTGCTCAAGAGGCTAGACGTATTTTAGATAGGCTATGGGGATATCAGGTATCTAAAAAATTATGGTTTAATGTTAAAGGAGGATTGTCTGCAGGTAGAGTCCAAAGCCCTGCAATAAAAATTGTAGTTGATAGGGAAAAAGAAAGATCTAAGTTTACTGAAAGTGAATATTGGAGTATTGGTGCGCAGTTTGCGTCTGATGGAAATGAGTTTGAAGCCATTTTATCATCATATGAAAAGAAAAAAATTGCGACTGGTAAAGATTTTAATAAGGAAACTGGCTCAATTGGCAAATCAAACATACTAGCATTAGATGAACAATTAGCAAAAAAATTAAGTGGAGAATTTAATGTTTCCAATTGGGAAGTTTCTGATATTGAACAAAAACCAATCACACAAAATCCATATCCACCATTTATAACATCTACTCTGCAACAAGAAGGAATTAGAAAATTACGTATGTCTTCTCAACAGGTAATGAGAACGGCTCAACGCCTTTATGAAGAAGGATATATTACTTACATGCGTACAGATTCTGTTAGCCTTTCAAATGAAGCAATTACAGCAAGTCGCAATATCATAAAAAATAAATTTGGTGATGAATTTTTACCTGATAAGCCAAGAACATATAAAAGTAAGGTTAAAAATGCACAAGAAGCACATGAAGCCATTAGGCCTGCAGGTTCAACTTTTAAATTTCCTGATGAAATAAAAAACAACCTAGAAGAAATAGAATGGAAATTATATGATTTAATATGGAAACGTACCATCGCTAGTCAAATGAAGGCAGCAAAATTACAAATGACCAAGGTTTCCATTGAAAATGATAAAGGTCAATTTGAAGCAAAAGGAAAAATTATTCAATTTGCTGGATTTTTAAAAACATATGTTGAAGACATTGATGACCCAAATCAAGATAAAGATGATAAGGAGTCAGTTCTCCCTCCTCTTCAAAAAGGTTTAAAATTAGATGCAAACTCATTTATGCCAAAACAACATTTCACAAAACCAACACCAAGATATACAGAAGCTTCTTTAGTAAAAGAATTAGAAAACTTAGGCATTGGTAGACCTTCAACTTATGCAACAATCATGGGAAACATTCAAAGAAGAGGATATATACGAAAAGTTAAAGGTGCAATGATTCCTACATTTACTGCTTATGCAGTTGTCCAATTTTTAGAACGTTATTTTACGGATATGGTTAATTTACAATTCACTGCTAATTTAGAAAATACATTGGATTCTATTTCTAGAAATGAGATGAAATCAGATGAATTTTTAAATCAATTTTATTTTGGAAACAACAATGGTTCTGCAGGTTTACAAAAATTATTAGAAAATGAATTTGACAAAGACAAATCGCGAACCATTATGGAATTAAAGGATAATAATGCATTGATAGCAATAAAAATAGGACGATATGGTGTTTACTTACAGGGGGAAGATGCAAATACTAATTTGCCAGATGACTTCATACCTAGTGAAATAAATTTCAATGAAGCCATTGCGAGTTTAAAGAAAAAAGCAGATGGGCCAATAGAAATATGTAATGATCCTAAATCGGGAGAGCCCATATTACTTAAAGATGGTAGATACGGACCTTATATTCAATGTGGAAAAAAAATGAAATCCCTGTTGCCTGGCATGGAAATGGAAGAAATTACCCCAAAAATTGCACAAGACATAATTAGTCTGCCTAAAAATATTGGAAATCATCCAGAAAGCAAGGAACCCATTAAAGTAGACATTGGTAGATTTGGCCCTTATATTAGGTGTGGGAAAAAAACATCTAGTGTTAATCCTCCTGATGATATTTTAAATCTAAGCATCAAAAGGGCCGTAGAATTATTATCTGTAGATAGAAAAAAAACAAGCAGTCAAACCATAAAGGAATTAGGGGTTGATCCAAAAACAAAAAATACTTTGGAAATTAAAAATGGCAGATATGGATCATATGTAACCGATGGAAAAATAAATGCAACCCTTCCAAAAACAACTCCAATAGATGATATTACATTAGAATTAGCAATGGAACTTATTGCAAATAAAAAAGCAAAAGGCCCAGCAAAAAAAAGATTTAAAAAAAATTAATATATCTACAATACATTGTTCAACTACCTTTGAACTTGGTAAATTTTCATTAAATAACAAATATGATTTTATTTATTTAAACTTTACATATAATGTCTGAAAATCAACAACATACATTAATGGATAAAATAATTTCTTTATCCAAACAGCGTGGATTTATTTTTCAAAGTAGTGAAATATATGGTGGATTGAAATCTGCTTATGATTATGGACCTTTAGGAGTTGAATTAAAAAGGAACA
>JAYZCM010000086.1:0-12058 GCA_036338305.1 Fidelibacterota bacterium
TTTTTTGCAAACCAATCAATATCTTGTTCTATTTGACAATGATCCATTATATCTAATACTTTCTCACGAACCAATTCATCCAAATCTTTTAAATTAATTATAAAGCCAGAATCAGGATCAATTGGACCAAAGATAGTGATGAAAAGTAAATAATTATGTCCATGAATATGAATGTCTTTATCAAAGACCTCCTTATTTTCCTCTTCAGACCAATCATCATTCCAATAACGATGAGCGGCACAAAACTTATATTGTTTAGTTATATATGGCATGTCAATTAATTATTTATAAATAAAATTGTATCCTACAAATATAAATAGAAAACAAAATTTACAGACACTATAATCATCTGAACAATTATAGAATTATAAAATATTATTTATTTGTACGATGGGCATAAATCACTCAAAATACATTCTGGACACTTTGGCCGATTTGCAATACATACTTTTCGCCCATGATCAATTAATAGATGCGAAAAAATTGTCCAATCCTGTTTACTAACAACCTTCATCAATTCTTTTTCAATAATGACTGCATTCCTGCTTTTTACAAATTTTAAAAGATTTGAAATTCTAGTAACATGTGTATCCACAACCAATGATGGAATCGCATATACATTGCCTAAAACTACATTAGCAGTTTTTCTACCAACGCCAGGAAGCTTTACCATATCTTCCAAAGTATTAGGTACTTCACCCCCATGCAATTCCATTACGGCCTTAGCCATGCCTTTTATTGATTTTGCTTTATTATTATAAAATCCCGTACTAAATATTTCTTTTTTTAATGCTGATAGTGATAACTCAAAAAGGCTTTTAACCGTTGGATATTTAGAAAATAATACTTTTGTAACTCTATTCACTCTCTCATCAGTACATTGTGCAGATAAAATTGTTGCCACTAAAAGCTGAAATGGAGAATCATATATCAAAGAACACTTTGATTCAGGATATTCTTTTTTCAGTCGTAGTACAATCTCAGACATGCGACTAGTTTTATTAATAAAAGATTCAACAGGCATGAAAAGCCTTCTTTACAATTGAATTTATATTATTTAAAAATTCTTTTCTCTGCAATACAATATCACATCCTAAGCTAGTATGATAATTAATCAAATCAGCAGATAGCTCTTTGATAAAACCCAATAATATGAAAAAATTGTTTTTTTTATATTTCATTAAACTCTGCAAGTCAAATTCATTAATGCAATTCAAATCAACGACCAAAACTCTTGCATCGACTCTCTTAACTAGCTCAAGCTCATTAAGAAACTCTATGTCATAAAAATTATCAGCAACTAATTTCAATAATCTAGCACTAGTTTCAATATCATCAACCCATGCTATAATAGTTTTATTATTCATAATTTACTTTAAGTGATATAATATAATTATCTTTAAAACATGATACTTCATCTATATTATTCATATGCTCATCAACTCTTTTTATTTCATCAATCAAATCTAAAACATTGATACCTCTAACTGTTTCAAAAGAATCAAACTTCCCCCTACTTTTTCGTATCATACTTCTAGCGCCATTCAAATTCTGATTGAATAAATGAAAATAGCTAACTGCAAGCTGTATTAATCCTTGAATAAATTTGGCATCTTTAAGTTTATGATTGACCCAGAGGTCTTCCCAGTACTCATGAGCGTCATAAAATCTTTTTTCATTAAAGGCCAATACTCCTTTCTTAAATATGTCTTTTTCATTTTGCATTAATGTTCTCTCTTTTAATTTCATCAATGATTTCATAATATTTTTTGCCATAATCAATTTTAACAGCAATTGTACTAGGATCATGGTAAAACCATAACCACCATTTTTTTTCCACAGCTTCATTCAAAAACTCTTCCTTCTCCTTTAAAGTAAGAACAGCATTCAAGTCATATCCCATTATCCAAGGAAGTTGTATGTGAGATTTAAGAGGGATTAAATCTGAACAAAAAACCAATGAATCGCCATTACCATTTATCTTTATTAATTGCTGACCTTCCGTATGACCATTAACAACCATTGTAGAAATACCATCTATTATCTCAACATTATCATCTAATAATATTATTTTTCCTATTTTCTCTAGAGGTTCATAATTTATTTTTAAATAACTAGCAGAATCTCTAGGGCTAGGATTAAAACCAGCACTCCAATTTTTCTTTGATATATAATATTTAGCATTTGGAAATGTTGGCACAAGAAGATTATCATCATTCAAAGTTGTTGCTCCACCAGCATGGTCAAAATGAAGATGAGTTAAAATTACATGGGTAATATCTTCTATGTGAAGTCCAATTTCTTCAAGCCTATCCTTTAAAGGATGCTTAGATTGATTCACATTAAATCTTTGAATAAAATTGCTTGTCAGCTTATTACCCATACCTGTTTCAATTAAAATTTTATTAGAACCTTTCTCGAGCAGTAAGCATCTAAGTGAGAGATCAATTCTATTTAAAGAGTCAGCAGGATTTGTTTTTTCCCATAAAACTTTAGGAACAGACCCCATCATTGCTCCACCATCAAGCCTAAAATCTCCAGTTTCTAAAGAAGAAACCTTCCATTCTCCAATTACATTCAACATGCGTCCATCAACTGCCTAAATACATTATCAGATTCATCTGCATAGCTACATAAAGCACGGATGGCATCCAACAAGAACACAGACTCCTCATTAATTTCAGAAGATTTAATGGTAAACAAATATTTTTCAAAAGCATTTTCCTTATCATTTACCAACAATTCCAACAACGATGTAGGTACAATGGATGAAATAATTCCAAAATCTTCATTTCGCACTTTAAAATTCATTAATTTTGAGGATATATTTTTAATTCTGACCATATCAGTTTTCATTATTTGACATGAGTGACAATAAACATAAAAACTTAACATCACTTTCTGTTCTTTAAAAATCTTATTTTCCCCCAACAGACAATCCAAAGCAATGAATAAAATTGGAATACTATGTTCGGGATCCATGAATTTAATCGTCTTATAGGCTGCCCAACAAAATAAAATTTCCTTCTTACCACAATTGAGTGAAATCTCAAATAATATTTCCATTAAATATCTAGGGTCTGAGACTTGAATCAAATGATGTAAATATTTTTTAGCCTTATCCTTATCATTTTGCATTATTATGCTTTCCAATTCAAATGTACTTAACAATTCAATTGAACCTTTAGCATTCAAGTCAAATTTACAATCATTATTTGGCTCGAAATGCTTAACATGACAATCAAGCCATCTAAGCAAGCCAAGAGGAATATGTCCTTTTGAAACTCCCAATAAAGATTTACATGCTTGAACAACTGGAAGCAAGTGACCTTCAGCATAAGAAATTTGTGAAGAAAAATTAAATAAAGCATCTAATCTTTCTTTTAGCTCATTTAGTTCCTGACTATCCATCATCCTCCATACTTCCACCCAGTTCTACGCAACTCCAAGGGCTTGACAATATTTTTCAAATTCACACTGTCAACCTCGCATAAAAACAATGGATGATCTCCAATTTCTAAAATCTCCAAAACTGAACAATGTACATATGACGGTGCAACATTTAAAACAGGCAAACCATCAATCAACTTAAATGTTTCACCATTCAATTTATCATCTTCTAATTCAGTAGACGTAAAAAAATTAGAAGCAACATCTTTTTGTTCTTCACTTAACATGTGCAAAATAAATTCTTTTTTTTCTTTTACTAATGAATATGCTCCAGAATTTCGCTTCAAACAAACAGAAATCATCGGAGGATCAAATGAAGCTTGACTAACCCATGTAACTGTAGCTGCACTATACTTGTCTTTAACCTTTGTTGTTAATACATAAACACCATAAGTCATCATTCCAAGAACTTCTTTTCTATCTAAAATACCCAAAATTAATCTCCAATTTTTAATTAAAATTAAATATAAATTTAATTATCTTATTTATCCTTAAAAAATAATTTCGCCAACTAGATTATTTATGTAAATTTTTATACAAATAATCATGAAATTAAATTAAAGTGGCACAAGCAGGATTACACGCTCTAATTAGCTATCAAACAAAAAAAATTATTCCCCATGAAAAACATATCATGTGGGGAATTCTTTTTGGTTCAATGTTGCCAGACATTGACATCTTAATTGTTGCAGTAGGCTCCATTTTCCATGGAATCACATTAGCTGAAGAATTATTCCATAGAACATTTACACACAGTTTCTTTACTTTAATTTTCATTTATCTATTTTTTGCAATCCTATCTGAATTAAAAAAAAATCCATCCATAAAAACAATTGGAAAAGGAATTTCAATCGGCATGTTAATACACTACCTAGTTGATATAATTCTTTGGTTTAATGCCATTGACCTCCTATGGCCTCTTCCTGTTGACTCCTTCAATCTATGGTATTTTTTTTCTCCATCAGAAAAATTATTTGATTTTTTATTAATAATGGAATTTTTTTGTTTTAGATGGTATGCATGGTTTCTCATTAAGCAGCATTTCAACATGCCAAACAAACATTCTTGGATAATCAAACATCTTAATTCATGGAAAAAGATACAAACAATGCTTTTCATTTCTTTTATATTTCTTTCATTCTTTTCAATTCCATACTTTAAACTTTTATTTGGCATTGCTTATATTCCATCTTTAATCATGGCATTATTTTCAACATATGTAAGTAGAGATGCATTGGAAAGTAAGTAAATATGATTCTAATGGAACTTTTTTATCACAAATCAATTTATAATTCATAATGGAAACAATTTCAACTTTTGTTTTTTCTGTAGGGTTAATCATTTTTGCTGCTCATTTTTTTACTGCACTTTTTGAAAAAACTCGAGTACCCGATGTCTTGCCGCTTATATTCATTGGCATTTTGGTTGGCCCGCTATCTGGGATCCTGTCTCCTAATGATTTTGGCTATGTAGGGCCACTTTTAAGCGCTGTAGCACTTACATTAATGTTATTTGAAGGAGGAAGCCACCTTACTCTAGAGACACTTAAGAATTCTCTTAAAGATTCAGTAATTCTCGCACTAACTACATTCATCATAACAGTAATGATATCAAGTTGCATAGCGTATTATTTCATGGGAAAGGATATCATCCCAGCACTTTTCATAGGTTCAATTCTTGGCAGCATATCTCCTGCTGTAGTTGTGCCCATTGTCAGGATGTTAAATTTATCTGAAAATACCAAATCCATGCTAGTTGTTGAATCAGCCATTACAGATGTTTTGAGTATCATAATAGCTTTGGCTATTTTAAAAACTTTTCAAGCTGGACATAATTCCATAATGGAATTCATTGGCACTGACTTAATAGCAACCATGGCCATGTCTTTGCTCCTCGGTTTCGGCGGCGCAGTAATATGGTCGACCATTTTAGAAAAAATAAGAAAATTTCCAAATACAATCTTTACTACACTTGCTTTTATTTTTCTTTTATATGGATCTTCAGAAATACTAGGATATAGCGGACCAATTTCTGTTTTGATCTTTGGTGTCGTATTAGCAAATTCAAAAAAAATACCCTTAGATATTGTTCAAAGATTTGGAGCAGATCATCTAACTGAATTTACCAGCATAGAAAAAACCTTATTTTCTGAAGTCATTTTTCTAGTAAAAACATTCTTTTTCATTTTTCTAGGTATTTCGATTCAATTTAGTAATGTAAAAATAATGATAATGGGATTAATTTTAACTTTAGCCATATATTCAGGCAGATTAATTCTATGTAAATTTTTAATTCCAAAAAATACTCATGTATCTGAAACTGCCATGATATCATTCATGATTCCAAAAGGTTTGGCTGCAGCAGTATTGGCAGAAGTACCAATGCACATGGGACTACCAATTGAGGCCATATCGACATTTACGGAGATAAGATCAATAATTTATATTGTAATTTTATTAAGTATTTTACTTACTGCGATTTTAATATATGGTCAAGAATCTGGTGTAACTCAAAAGCGTTATGAAAAATTCTTTTCAAATTATAACTAATTTTACTTTATTTTTGATTTTCCATGTAAGTAATTTATGATGAGTGTAAAAGTATTCTTTTTCAATCGTCTTAATGCCAAAAACGAAACACATTAGCGGAAATATTAATGGAAAGTCAGATTTCCATATAGAATTCAGCCCAGCTAATTCAGGTGGATTAAAAGTCAACATCCATTCTAAAACCTCCACCCTCCATGGAAAAAAACTTAACTCAATAACCAAAAGAACCTTAAAAGATTTACAAGTTAAAAACGGTTCTTTGACAATTACGGATAATGGAGGACAATATTTTGTTTTACAAGCTAGACTTGAAGCCGTAATCAAATCTGCAAATCCACAATCTAACAATACTTCATTAGTTGATTTCAAAAAACATGCAAAATACAAATCATGCCGTGATCGTTTTAGAAGAAGCAGATTATATATCCCAGGAAATCAAGCAAAATTAATGTTAAATGCAGGAATACATTGCCCAGACGCAATCATTTTAGACCTTGAAGATTCTGTTGCTCCATCAGAAAAGAATTCTGCACGTTTAATTGTAAGAAATGCTCTTCGTACACTTGATTTTTTCGGAGCAGAAAGAATGGTAAGAATAAATCAAGGCAATTTGGGAATTAAAGATTTAGAAGCTATCATTCCTCATAATGTACATGTCATATTGATACCAAAAGTAGAAAGCGCGAAGCAATTAATAAAAATTGATGATGAAATACAAAGGATTTCAAAAGACCATGGAATAAAAAGAGACATTTTCCTAATGCCTATTTTAGAAAGTGCCGCCGGAATACTAAACTCATTAGAAATTGCAAAAGCATGTAAGAATAATATTGCAATTGCAATTGGTCTAGAAGATTATACTGCTGACATTGGCGTAAAAAGAACAAACAAAGGAATGGAATCATTGTTTGCGAGGAGCCAAGTCATTAATGCAGCAAGATCAGCAGGAATTCAAGCAATTGATACTGTATTTAGTGATGTTAATGATGAAAGTGGCTTAAGAAATTCAGTAAAAGAAGCAAGCGAGCTCGGGTTTGATGGAAAAGGGTGCATCCATCCTAGACAAATACAACCCATACATGAAGAATTTGCGCCAGATGGCAAAGACATTAGTCAAGCACAAAAAATTGTTCTCGCATTTGATGATGCTATCTCAAAAGGTTTAGGTGTAGTATCTCTTGGCAGCAAAATGATTGATCCCCCTGTTGTAAAAAGAGCTCAACAAACCATTAATCTTGCCTTGCAAATGAATTTAATACAAAAGAATTGGAAAAAACAATAAATGGGGCAAAAAATAAAATTAGTGAAAAATGCAGCAAATAGGAAAGTACCAACCATGGTAAATGGATTAAAATCCATGCCATTTAAAGGTATTGGTAAACATTCCCCAAAAGGATTCAAAGCATCTTCCCCCATTAGATCGTGTCAAGATTATCCAAAATCAGGAAATAAAGTTGTAGGATCCTTAAAAGAAGCACTTAAAAAATGTGGTTTAAAAAGCGGCATGACAATTTCAAATCATCATCATTTTAGAAATGGTGATCTAATAATGAATCAAATCTTTGACATTGCTGCAAAAATGGGTGCCAAGAATTTAAGATGGTTTCCGTCTGCATCCTTTCCATGTCATGAACCAATGATAAAACATATGGAAAAGGGAGTAATACATCACATAGAGGGTTCTTTAAATGGTCCTTTGGGAAAATATGCTTCAAATGGAAACATGAAAGGATTAGCCGTATTAAGATCGCATGGAGGTCGCTGGCAAGCAATTCAAGATGGAGAAGTACACATTGACATAGCAATCATTGCTGCTCCAACAGCTGATCCATTTGGAAACTGTACTGGAGATAGAGGACCTTCAGCATGTGGGCTATTAGGATTTGGATTGGCTGATGCATTGCATGCAGACCACGTAATCGTAGTAACTGATAACTTGGTAGATTTTCCTTGTCTTCCATGGCAAATTCAAGGAAATAATGTAGACCATGTCGTAGTACTAGACAAAATTGGTGATCCTGAAAAAATAGTATCTGGTACAACTAAACTAACAAAATCACCTGACAGATTATACATAGCAGAATTGACTGCAAAATTTGTAAAGGCTGCTGGAATCATGAAAGATGGTTTTAGCTTTCAAGCTGGAGCCGGCGGTACCGCTTTAGCCTTTGCAATTTATCTTAAAGAGTTAATGAAAGAAGAAAATATAAAAGCACGTTTCATTAGAGCTGGATCAACAAAATATCTAGTCGAAATGCTTGAAGAAGGTTTAACTGATTATATTCTCGATGGTCAAACTTTTGATTTGGAAGGTGTGCGATCCATGCGTGAAAATCCAGGACATGTAAACACATCTCCTTTCACAAGCTATAACTGGCATGGAAAAGGCAACTTTGCCTCCATGTTAGATGCGGTTGTTCTAGGGGCAACAGAAGTAGATTTAGATTTTAATGCAAATGTGATCACTCACTCAGATGGGCAAATGCTACATGGGATAGGTGGTTGGCAAAATTGTTTATTTAGCAAATGCACCATTCTTCCAATCCCCTCTTTTAGAAATAGAATTCCCATCATTGTAGATAAGGTTACTACACTTGTAGGCCCAGGAGATTTAATTGATGTCATTGTTACTGAACGTGGAATAGCAATTAATCCAAAAAGAACTGATTTAATTAAGGCAACCAAGAAAAGTGGCCTTCCAATTAGAAAAATAGAAGAAATAAAAGAGGAAGTTGATGATCTTGTTGGTGCACCTCTTGAAAAGCCTAAATTTACAAATGAAGTCGTAGGTGTTGTAAAATGGGTAGATGGAACAATAATTGATTCCATTTTTAAAGTAAAACAATAATGAGGAATAAAATGAAAAAAATAATATTATCATTTTTTATCATTACACATTTATTAGCATCTGACTTTGGTGTTGAAATTGGATTGATTGGTCAGCTACCTCAAAATGAATTCAAAGATGAAGGAGTATCTAATGGATTAGGATTTGACCTATCAGGTTTTTGGAATCCAAACCCTAATATTGGATTAGGATTAAATCTAGGAGGTACTCAATATGGTTCTTCAAAACGTCAAATCCCATTCAGCTATTTTAGTAGTGCAGTTACAATAACAGAAAAAACAACAAATGATATTTTTTATGGTCACTTATTATTTAGAATCAGACCATTTACAGGTAATGTCAAACCTTATCTTGAAACTTTAATTGGATTAAAAAATCTAAGTACAACAACAGAACTATTAAATGAAAACTGCGTAGATAGTTCAGAAACAGAATATGATGATTGCGAAATTGCAAGTTCCAAAAATGCATCTGACAATGCTTTTAGCTATGGTGCAGGAGGTGGCTTGAATGTCAAAATCACTTCCATAGGAGGTGAAGAAGAGAGTGACATAAATGGTATATTATCATTTTTTCTAAATGTCAGATATATGATGGGCGCTGAAGCTGAATATCTAAAAGAAGGATCTATTACATTTTCTGACCCTTCCGATGGTCCTGTTCAAACTACATTTAGCCCCAGTAAATCAAAAACAGATGTGATGCAAATCAGCATAGGTTTGCATTTTGAAATTGAATGACAATAAATATCGTAAGGAGAATACATGAAAGATAAAGTTTTAGAAATATGGCCTGAAATAAATTGGATAAAAGATGATGCTTTAAGAGAAAAAACTCTAGATGCATGGACATATGCAATAGAACAAAGCCCATTAGAACCAAAAGATTTAGAAGAAATTCCTTTTTCTCTTTTAATTAAGGATTGCAATATTTCTTTTATGAATCATAAACGTACATGCGTTCAACTTGCTGTAGACTTAGCAAAAACAATGATGGAAAATTTCGGTGATGAAATAAATGTTAACATGGATGTCATGATTTCAGGTGCAATTTTAATTGATGTTGGCAAACTACTTGAATATGAAATGAAAGATGGAAAATTATCTACAAGTGATTATGGAAAAGTTGTTCGACATCCATTTAGTGGAGTAGCCATTGCTGCTAGATTTGGCCTCCCTCCAGAAGTACAACACATAATAGGTACACATTCTAAAGAAGGCGATCTAGGCAAACGAACTGTAGAATCCATCATTGTACACCATGCAGACTTTGTTTCATTTGAACCATTCAAAGCATAAAAGGAATATATATGGCACAAACACTCATTGAAAAAATCGTACAATCACATGCCGTAAACTTAGATGATGGACACGAAGTTAAAAGTGGTGATTTAATTTCCATTAGTCCTAAACATGTCATGACGCATGATAATACAGGTGCTGTCATGGGTAAATTTAAAGCCATAGGTGCAACTAAAATGGCTAATCCGCGACAACCCGTATTTACTTTGGATCACAACGTACAAGATAAATCTGAAGAGAATTTAAAAAAATATTCTTCAATAGAACAATTTGGTAAAGATATGGGAGTTGACTTTTATCCTGCAGGTAGAGGGATAGGACATCAAGTCATGTGCGAAGAAGGATATGCTTGGCCTGGTAGCATGGCTGTTGCTTCTGATAGTCACTCTAATATGTATGGAGGAATGGGATGTCTTGGTACTCCAGTTGTTAGAACTGATGCTGCGGCACTATGGGCTACAAGCCAAACGTGGTGGCAAATCCCCCCCATTTCACGAATTGAATTATCGGGAAAATTAAATGATGGAGTTACAGGCAAAGATGTCATAATAACTTTATGTGGCTTATATAATAATGATGAAGTGTTAAACCATGTATTAGAATTTGTTGGTGACGGAATAAAGCATCTTACAATTGATGAACGATTGACAATAGCAAACATGACAACTGAATGGGGTGCTTTAGCAGGAGTATTTCCAATTGATGATGTTATTATTAACTGGCTCAAGAATCGTTCTGAAATAATAAAAAATCGTGGTCTTGAAAATGTTCCTTCTGATGCAGATGGCACTAATGGAAACCATCCACGTATTAATGAAGATAGCATAAAAAATCTTATTGATGAAGGTTTAAAAGCTGATGAAAATGCATTTTATTCACAAGAAATCAAGCTCGATTTAAATACAGTCACTCCACATATTTCTGGCCCAAATCATGTAAAAACAATGACTAATATTCTTGATGCTGAAAAAAAAGGATTGAAAATTAACAAAGCATACCTCGTAAGCTGTGTTAATAGTAGAGTTGATGATCTTACAGCTGCTGCAAATGTAGTAAAAAATAAAAAAATTGCACCACATGTAGAGTTTTATATTGCTGCAGCATCAAATGAAGTTCAAGCGCAAAGTGAAAAAAATGGTGATTGGCAAACTCTTATTGATGCAGGTGCAACCCCCTTACCACCTGGATGTGGCCCTTGTATTGGCCTTGGCATGGGATTGCTTGGACCTAATGAAATAGGTATTTCTGCAACAAATAGAAATTTTAAAGGACGAATGGGCGACCCTACTGCAGAAGCCTACCTTGCTTCACCTGCAATTGTTGCAGCATCAGCCATCAAAGGTGAGATATCACGCTCAACCAAACATGAAATTATCGCTCCAAGTAGCAACATAATTAAAAATGAAAAACTAAAAAAATCAACTGATACAGTACAGTTATTAGATGGCTTTCCTGAAAAAATTAATGGTAAAATAATTTTCTGTCATCAAGATAACTTGAATACTGATGGCATATACCCTGGAAAATATACATATATCGATAATTTTACAAATAAGCAACAAGCTGAAGTCGTAATGGAAAATTATGACCCTGAATTTGGAAAATTAGTTTCAAAAGGAGATTTATTGGTAGGAGGATATAATTTTGGTACTGGTTCTTCAAGAGAACAAGCTGCTACATCTTTAAAATATAGAGGTATTCAAGTTGTATTGGCAGGTTCATTTAGTCAAACATATAAAAGAAATGCAATCAATAATGGATTTCTCGTAATGGAAGCACCTGAACTTGTCAATGACATGAAAAAGGAATTTGGTAATGAAAAGCTATCAATCAAAACTGATTTGGCTGCCATCATTGATTTTAAAAATTCCCTAATAAAAATTGAAGAAAAGGAATATTCAATAGCCCCT
>JAYZCM010000087.1:0-11016 GCA_036338305.1 Fidelibacterota bacterium
GGAGCAATATTTAATATTAAGATTATTATTAACTATTTTAAAATTTAGATTATCAACATACCAATCAATAAGTGATTGATGATTTTTTGCAACTAAAACTATTTCTCTTGGTAATATTTTAATATCCATAATTAATAATTAATACAATCAAATATAGTTTCGGGGATTGCTACCAAAGAATCAGAAATAGGTGTAGCCATGTTTTGCCACATAGGTGAATCCATGATTAAACCTTCTAAATTTTTAATATTTGCATTATAAATTTTTCCCTCGGAAACATCATAAATTTTAAAAGTAGGTATGTCGCCAAATTGCATGTATCCTTCTGTCAATTCATTTCCATCTTCTCCCATTATGGGAAGATCGCAAACACCACTTCCACAATTTGAAGTATCCCATTGTCTAGCTCCTACACATATATCTCCATTAAATGCTCCTACCCAATCAGCATTATCTATGAGTTCTTCATTAATAGTGACAAATTTAAAAAAATATGCGGCAGATTGTATGGAAATATTATAATCAAAAAAAGATGTACAATTATCTGAACTTTCACAATTAGAATTCACACAATCTTCTAAATCTTTATTAACACTTTCATTAAGGTTACATCCAATGATCAATAAAAAAACGAATGAATGTTTTAAAAATTTAGGCATGAATCATTAATGCATCAAGATAATGTGACCCCGGTGCGATTCGAACGCACGGCCAATAGCTTAAAAGGCTACTGCTCTACCAACTGAGCTACAGGGTCATATGTGTTTGTGCGCCATCAGGGGCTCGAACCCCGGACCAATTGATTAAGAGTCAACTGCTCTACCAACTGAGCTAATGGCGCATGTGCCTTATATGTGACTAAGAAAGAACACATAATGGCTTCAATTTATTCCCGAATTGACAAAAATGGCAACAAAAGATACTACGGCTCTATCTATTCAAATGGAAAAAGATTTCGCAAATTCTTGAGCTGCTCAAGACAATCCGCGCAGGCAATAATCAAGAAACTTGAATATGAACTTTTATTTAACATCCAAATTCATAATAATAAACCACATGGAACTAATTTTGAAAAAGCAATTCTCTCATTCCTAAAAGACGTTGAAAGAACCAGCGTGAAAGTTAAACAGATTTCTAATATTAAGAACAAGTTGAATTACTTCAATATTATTGATATTCATACAAAATTTTAAAACTTAATGAAAAAAATAAAAAAACATTATGGAAGTTTAATTAAATTTCCCGTCAGGATTTTTGAAATCTTATGGGGGCGTCATGGTTTCGACGGGTATTTACGGTCTTTTAGCTGCATGTGGAGGATTTCTGGTTACCTCCTTAATAATCCAGGAACAACCTTAAATGCCGATTACGGCTACGCTGCTGCCGCTTAATTGACGGTAGCTGTCTCCTAACAGGTGTGTCTACCACTAGTTAACGAGACATCATTAAATGTAGGCTAGGTTAGATATGCGCCTGGCAATTCTAACTTAAATACCTTCGGGTAACAGGCTAGTCTAATGTAATTGAGGCTATCCATGACCATTGGATGAAAATTGCAGAATAGCCTAAACATGTAGATGCTTTCTGAGCGCTATGTTCGGACGCGGGTTCGATTCCCGCCGCCTCCACAAATTTCTTGTTTCATTCTGTAACAATCATTTATTTGAATGATTAATGCCAAAATAAGTATTTTATTTAAAATTATATTTAATTTCTAGGGAGAGAATTATGTTACAAAGGTTTCTTTTTTATATATGTTTTATAATGGGAATTGTATCAGCGACACAAATCATCAATGAAAACAATTCAAATACTAATCTTAAATTAGAACAAATAAATCAAAATATTTTAAATGTGAATGTTTCAATTGGAGACATAACAACATTTGCAACCCTTACAGATAAAGGAGAATTTGTAAGGTTAAGTTTATCTGACTATCACCTATCTAGAGATGAAGGGGATCCAGAATTACCAGAAATTCATAGCCTTATTGAAATCCCCATAAATTCAAATCCTAGAATTGAAATAATTTCTCATGAATATAAAGATTATATTCTTAGTGATTATAATATTAATTCACAAATATATCCAGCCCAACCATCTTTGTCTAAAAGTCAAAACCCTGAAGACTTACCATTTATATTAAATGATAATGCATATTCAAAAAATGAAATGCTTCAAAAAGCAATGGTAGAAGTTGATATTTTAGGACAAATGAGAGCCTTGCGTCTTGCTAATTTATTAATAAGACCCATAGATTATAATCCAGTTGAAGGTATTTTAAGAGTTTATACGAATATTGAAATTAATATTCATATGGATAATGGAGATTATGAAAAAACAACTTCAATAAAAAATAAATTGCAATCTCCCTATTTTGATGCAATTTATAATCAAATTTCAAATTATCAATCAGAAAATAGAGATGATATGATTAATGATCCTGTAACCTATGTCATAATAACTAATCCAATTTTTCTAAATACTCTTAATGATTTTATTGAATGGAAAACTCAAAAAGGATTTAATGTCATAGTAGGAAATACCGCTGAAATTGGATCTTCTACATCTTCAATTAAAAATTTTATTGAAAACTTGTATGATAATCCTTCAAATGACATGACTGCTCCTTCATTCGTCTTATTTGTAGGAGATGTTGCACAAGTACCAACCTATAGTGGCACTACAGGATCTCATCCTACTGATTTATACTACGTTGACATGTCTGGAGATATGATCCCAGACATATACCATGGTAGATTTTCTGCCCAAAACTTAAGTCAGCTTCAATCTCAAATAAATAAAACATTAGAATATGAAAAATATGAGATGCCCGACCCTTCATATTTAGGTGAAGTCCTTATGGTTGCAGGTGTAGATGCTTCTTATGCTTCAACATATGGAAATGGACAAATCAATTATGGTAATGATTATTATTTTAACAATGATCATGGTATTTATTCGCATACATATTTATATCCAGCATCCGATGCTGCTGGTGCTGCTGCTGCCATAATTCAAGATTATAATGAAGGGGTTGGTTTTGCAAATTATACTGCGCATTGTAGTCCGTCTGGTTGGGCAGATCCAAGTTTCACGGTAAGTGATGTTCCTGGACTATATAATGATCATGAATATAATTTGATGATTGGTAATTGTTGTAATTCTGCACAATTTGATGTTGAGTCATTTGGAGAAGCTGTTCTTCGTTCTGAAAATAATGGTGCGATTGGTTACATTGGAGGTACAAATAGTACATATTGGAATGAAGATTATTGGTGGGGCGTAGGTAATGGTAATATAGTTGCCAATCCAACTTATAGCGCAACAGGTCCAGGTGCATATGATTGTTCATTTCACGAAAATAATGAAGAAAATTGGGCTGTTGCAAATAGCACTTTAATGTTAGCAGGTAATTTAGCAGTTACAGAAGCAGGGGGAAGCTTGGTTGATTATTATTGGGAAATATATCATAATATGGGAGATCCTTCCATATCAACATATTTTGGAATACCATCTGAAAATAATTTAACTCATACTGAATTTCTTCCATTAGGAAGTTCATCCATAAGCATAAGTGGTGCTCCACATACATATGTTGGCATTACGCATGATGGAACATTACTTGGTTCTGGTAGATTAGATAGCTTTGGAAACATAGAGCTTTCTTTATCAGGCGCAACCATGCCTGGAACTGCTCAAATTGTCGGTACATGTCAAAACCATCAACCCTATTTTGGGGAAATTTTAATTGCATCTCCTGAAGGGCCTTATGTTATGGTAGAAAATACAACTTTTACTTCTGGATCAGGTGATGAATCAAATATTATTCAATTTGGTGAAACTGTAAATCTAAGTCTTAATCTTGAAAATGTAGGAAACGATGATGCAACTGGCGTTGAAATTAATCTTTCTACAAATGATCCTTTCATTAACATTACTTCAGGATCAATTACAGTATTTAGTCTACCTTCTGATAACTCTTATAATGCTGAAGGTTTTGAATTTATGGTAGATGCAAATGTTCCAAATGAACATGATTTTGAAATTAACTGTACTATTTCAGCAAATGGTGAAATATGGGAATCATCTTTAAATTTTATAGCATATGCTCCAATCATTGAGGTAGATGCAGTAGTTGGCAACTTAGACCCAGGCATGACAACTACCTTAGAAGCTTATCTATCAAATACTGGTGACGCGGATATTCATTCTCCAGTAGTAAGTGTAGTAGGAGATTCATATGTAACTATAAATGAATCATCTTTTACAAATGCTTATGTTTGGGATAATGGTGATGAAATAAATAATGAAGAAATTCTTACCCTATCTGTTTCTGTTAATCCATCAACACCAATAGGCCATATTGCAGAATTTTCAATAACAGTAAACTCTAATCAGCCACCAACAACAGATTATGAAGAAAATGTTGTTTTTACAATCCCTGTTGGTCAATTAATAGCAAATTTTGAATCGGGATTAGGAAATATAGAATGGGATTTATCATGTAGTGGAATTGGTTGTAATAATTGGTCTTCAAATGAATCTGAAGCTTATTCTGGTTCTTCAAGTGCAAAATCAGGGTCAATTGGAAATAGCCAATCTTCAGACATAAGTGTAACCTTAGATGTAACTGCTAATGGTCAAATTGAATTTTACTATAAAGTATCAGCAGAATATTCTACTTCAGGAAATTATTTTTATGATGGACTTGAGTTTTATATTGACAATACATTGATGGGGCAATATCAAACAGCTACAGATGGTAGCTCACCATGGACCTATGTTAGTTATGACGTGTCTGCCGGTGAACATACTTTTAAATGGTCATATGTAAAAGATGCCGCTGGCGGAAGTACTGATTGTGAAAATACTGACTGTGAAGATGCTGCATGGATAGATGATGTGATTTTCCCTCCAGCATATGTTGAATCTGAAGGCATGGCAGGTGATGTCAACATGGATCAAATAGTAAATATTTTAGATGTTGTCGTAATAATTAATATGATATTAGGCATGGAAAATGAAAATATGTTAGCTGACATGAATGCTGATGGCAATATTAACATACAAGATATTATCCTTGTTATTAATCTTATTTTGTCAGATGATTTATCAAGAAATAATACGATTAATAAAGCTGAAATAAAAATGAGCTCAAATAAAATGATAATTTCAGCAAATAATTCCATGGCTGGATTAGAGCTACATACTGCTGGAGATTATGTCATTACTAAAAAAAACTTACCTAAAGGTTGGGAATTTTTCAAAAATAATCATACAATCATAATGGTTGATATTGAAGGTAGAAAAGAATTCAATTCCATAGAAATGGAATTTGATGGAGAACTAATCATAAATAATAATATTATATCAGATTGGCATGGGAATGGAATTTCAGCTTCCATAATTGAAATGCCAAAAAAAGTTACCTTACATTCAATATATCCAAATCCATTTAATCCAATAGCATCCATAAATTATGAATTATCAAAAAAAGACAATGTAAACATAAGCATATATAATTTATCGGGACAACTTATGGAAACACTTTTTAATGATTTACAAAATTCAGGTATGCACTTTATTGAATGGAATGCATCTAATTACCCAAGTGGAATGTATTTTGTTAGCATGAAAACTAGTAATGAATCATTTCATCAAAAATTAATGTTAATGAAATAAATACTTAATTCAATTAATAAAAAAGAGTCCATATTATTTATGGACTCTTTTTTATTATATTCCAAATTTCATCCATTTCTTTAAAACTAGACTCAGAAAATGATTTTCCCCTTTTTTTTAATTCATCTTCAACTTTAGAAAATCTATTTTCAAATTTAGAAATCGTTCCTCGCAATGAACTTTCAGGGTCAATATCTAAAAATCTACTTAAATTAACAAGAGAAAATAATAAATCACCCAATTCATCTTTTATCATTTCTGTATTTTTTTTAATAATGGCTTCTTTTAATTCAGATAATTCTTCATCAACTTTATTAAGAACAGGATTTATGTCTTTCCAATCAAAATTTACGCTTGCAGCTTTTTCTTGAATTCTTCTTGCTCGTAAAAGTGCTGGAAGAGTTTTAGGAACACCATCTAAAATATTTTTTCTATTTTTTTCTTTTTGCTTAGATACTTCCCATGAATCATTAACATTTACCACATTATCATTAAAAACATTTGGATGACGTTTAACTAATTTTCTAATTACATTCTGCAATGAATCCGCAATATTAAATTGTTTTGATTCTCTAGCTAGCTCTGCTTGAAAAATTATATGTAATAATAAATCTCCAAGTTCTTCTTTCAAAGCATCAATGTTATTCGTTTCAATTGCCTCTATTATTTCATGGGTTTCTTCTAATAGATAAGGAATTAAAGATTGTGATGTTTGAGCTTGATCCCACGAACATCCACCAGGTGCTCTAAGTGTTCTTAATACTTCTAATAACTCTAAAAATAAATTTGCTATCTCATTATTTTTTGAACTATTCATTTAATATTTTCGATATTTACTTTCTCAATACGATTATTTTCAACCGTTTTAACCGTAAAAATAAAATTTTCATATTTGACATTTTCACCCGTTTTTGGTATGTCTGTCAAAGCATCTAAAATAAAACCAGCCAATGTATCATAGTCTCTTTCTTCTGGAAACTCAATATCAATTTCTTCTTCCAAATCATAAATTGTAATAGAACCATCCACTATGTAACTACCATCAACCTGTTTATGAATATCAGCTTCTTCTTTGTCATAGGGGTCTCTAATTTCACCCATCACCTCTTCAACAACATCTTCTAATGTTACCAAGCCTTCAGTGCCTCCCCATTCATCTACGACAATGGCAATACTGGTTTTTCGACGTTTAAATTCATTCAAAAGTTCATCTATTGGTTTTGTTTCTGGAACAAAAAATGGTTCTCTCGCTATTGTATGAAGATTTATTTTAGGCCTAGATCCTATTAAATATGGAATAATATCCTTAGCATATAAAATCCCCTTAATATTATCCATATTATCTTTATAAATTGGAATTTTGGAGAATTGTTTTTCTCCTATTACATCCATGGCCTTATCTAAAGTATCAGATGATTTTATACCAATAATATCAACTCTAGGTGTTATTATTTCACCTACAGTTTTTCCGGTAAAATCAAAAATTGATTGAATCATATCTGATTCTTCTTCTTTTAAAGTTCCTTCTTCTTCTCCTAATTCAGCTAAAATTTTTAATTCTTCTTCAGAATCAAAAATTTTCTCCTTTCTAAATGGGATTAATTTTATAATTACATTAGTTATAGCATAAAAAGTTTGCGCTATAGGATATAAAATTGACATCATGAATTTTAATAAGCCATACATCTTAATTGCAAATTTTTCAGATTGATGAATAGCTGCCATTTTAGGTAAAATTTCTCCAAAAATTAATACTAAAACTGAAACAACCATAACTTCAATTAAAATTAATGTAGGCTCATGTAATTCATAATCCTTTGCATATTGATGAGTTTTATATGCTGCTATCGATGCTAATGATACATTTACAATTGTATTTCCAGTTAAAAGAGAAACCAATAAACGTCTAGGGTTTTCGATGATTGATTTTATTTTATTGGGAATTTTTTCTCTATGCTGTCGAATATGAAAATAAGCTGTTTCAGTCCCTGAAAAAAATGCTGAAAGAGATAATAAAATAATTAATATGATTATTATATAAATCATGAATTCTCCATATAATTAAGATATTTATTTTCCAAATATGTCATTTTTTTCTTTTCTTCATTAGTACTATCATCAAAACCTATTAAATGTAAACAACCATGAATTATGACACGCTTAAATTCATTGATAAATTTTTCATTATATTCTTTAGCATTTTCTTTTACTCTATTAAAACTAATATATATCTCACCTTCAATTGGATCATTTTCATCCTCCAAATTAAAAGCAATTACATCAGTTAAAACATCTTGATTAAAAAATTGTAATTTTAGTTTTCTAAGAAAATCATCATTTGAAATAATAATTGTCACTGAACCATTAAATATATTATTATCACATAAAATTTTTTTCCAAATGGTAAAAATCCATTCATTATCAAAATTTAATTTTTCTTTAATTTGAAATTTAATTTTTGCATTAATCATGCAGATTGTACAGATTTAATGATCCCTCTTGAAATTATCATCCGTTGAATTTCACTTGTTCCTTCACCAATTTCTAAAATTTTTGCATCTCTAAAAAAACGCTCAACATCATATTCTTTAATATAACCATATCCTCCAAATATTTGAATTGCCTCTGTTGTAATTTTCATTGCCATTTCACTAGAAAAAAGCTTTGCCATTGATGCTTCATGAATAACAGATTTTCCTTGATCTTTTTTCCACGCTGCATGATATACTAAATGTCTTGCAGCTTCAATTTGTGTAATCATATCTGATAATTTAAATGAAATCCCTTGAAAACCATTTATTGATTTTCCAAAAGCTTCCCTTTCTTCTGAATATGCCAATGCTCTATTAAAAGCACCTTGAGCAGTTCCAATACTTAAGGCACCAATGGTTATTCTACCACTTGTTAGCGTTTGTAAAAATTGTTTAAATCCTTTTTCAGGATTTCCTAAAACAGATGATTTTGAAATATGCATATCTTTAAAAAAAATTGATCTTGTATCAGAAGCGCACCAACCCATTTTTTTTTCTGGAGGATTAAATGATATGCCTTCAGTATTTGAATCTACTACAAAAGCACTTATACCTTTTTCTTCACCATCTTCTATGATAACAGCAGTAAAAATCAATACAGAAGAAACACCTGCATTTGTACAAAAAGCTTTTTCTCCATTTACTACATATTTATCACCTTTCAAAACTGCTTGTGTTTTAGTGTTGCCAGCATCACTCCCTGCTCCAGGTTCTGTAAGACCAAATGCCCCTATTTTTTTTCCTGATGCCAAATCAGGAAGATATTTTGCTTTCTGATCATCTGTGCCAAACATAGCTATGGGAGCTGTGCCAAGACTTGTATGAGCCATTAAAGTTGCAGCAGTTGAACAACATTCCTTACCTATTTCTTCAATGGCAATTACCAATGCCAAAGTATCCATACCTGTTCCACCAAATTTTTCTTCCCATGGAATTCCCATCAACCCCAAAGAACTCATTTTTTCAACTAAATCATGAGGAAACTCTCCTTTTTCATCTAATTCTTGAGCCATTGGCCTAACTTCATTTTGGGCAAATTCTCTAACCATTTGCTGAAGCATTTTATGTTCTTCAGAAAAATATATATCTTCTTGCATTATACTTTATTATTATTATTGGTTACCATTCCATGACAGCTGATGCCCACGCAAATCCAGATCCAAAAGCTGCTAAAACAACTTTATCTCCATTTGAAATTTTTTTCTCATTAATAGCTTCTGCTAAAGCAATGGGAATTGATGCTGCTGTTGTATTTCCATACTTATGAATATTAGAATAAACTTGATTATCACTTAATCCTAATTTTTTCTGAATCATTTGAGTGATTCTTAAATTTGCTTGATGAGGTATTAGCATATCTATGTCTTTAATGCTTAAATTATTTTTTTCTAAACATTCATTTATTACTTCAATAAACCGTATAGTAGCATGTCTAAAAACTTCTCTACCATTCATTTTTAAATATTGTTTTCCTGCTTTTAAATCTTCAGATGATATTCTCGGCATTCCTGCATTCGATGCAGGAGCCTCCATCCATAATGTCTTTAGATATTTCCCTTCAGAATGCATATGTGTAGATAAAATACCTTTTTTTTCTTTAGTTTGGCTTACAATGACTGCACCAGCACCATCGCCAAAAATAACTGAAACATCTCTACCATTATTATTTAATTCCATTGCTGTTGTTTGGGCTTCAGCACCTACTAATAATATATTTTTAAATACACCCGTTTTTATGTATTGTTCTGCAATTGATAAACCATAAACAAATCCAGAACATTGTACACGTATGTCTAATGCACCTATTTCGTCAAATCCCATTTTATCTTGTAATAAACAGCCAGAACCAGGGATATAATAATCTGGAGTACTTGTTGCAAAAATAATAAAATCAATATCTTTAACCGATAAACCTGCCAAATCAAGTGCTTGATTAACTGCAGGTATTGCTAAATCAGAAGGGCCTACTCCTTTATCAACAAAATGTCTCTGTTGGATACCTGTTCTTTCACGTATCCATTCATCGCTTGTATCCATGTGTTTTGATAAGTCATCATTAGTTACAACCCTTGGGGGAACATAATAACCAGTGCCTGATATGTATGCATTAAACATTTTGGGTACCTAATTTAATGTCTTTTAATTCTAATTGTATTGATTTTTTACCATTCCATTCATTTTCATTAATCACATACGCAATATCAATTGAAGTATTTTGAACAAGCTTTTCATAATATTCTGCCATATTAAACCCAATTGATTCAAATGGAGTTTTATCCTGTTTAACAAATAATTTTAATGTATTTTGATCTTTACCCAACAACTTGGGGATTCCATCAACATACAGATTTCTTGAAACAAAAATTGGACGTGAATTCCCTGGGCCATAAGGTTCTAATGCATTAAGAAATTTTATCATTCTATGATTTACCTCTTCTAATTTTAATTCCATATCAAAATGAATAATTGGAGTTAATTTATCTATGGGAATATTATTATTCGCATATTTTATTATCTCTTTTTTAAATTTTAAATAATTTTTTTCATTAATTGATAAGCCTGCGGCCATAGGATGGCCACCATGCCCTATTAAAAATTCTTTGCAATTATTTAAAGCTTCAACAATATCAAAACTAGAGATACTTCTACAAGAACCTTTCCCTTCATTTTTATCCATTGAAATTATAATTACTGGACGCGAATAAATTTCCTTAATTCTTGATGCAACAATACCAATTACACCTTGATGCCAATTTTCATTTTCAAGTACTATGATTTTTTCATTTTCTAAATTACATTC
>JAYZCM010000088.1:0-7189 GCA_036338305.1 Fidelibacterota bacterium
ATAACATATTTTTTACTGAAACCTTATCCAAGCCATCTTGATCTGTACTATTGTTCTTAATCAAATCAAGTCTACGTTTTAATTCACGCAATTTATTAATACATTTTTGAGATTCATCTAATTTATCAAAAGTAAAATTAAGTTTCGATCTATAATGGGTAGAGATCAATGTATACCGAATCGCACAAGGGCTGCATTTTTTTTCAATCAAATCTCTCAATGTATAAAAATTATCTTCTGATTTACTCATTTTCTGACCATTTACCAATAAATGTTCATTATGCAACCAATAATTAACAAACTCTTTACCTGAATAAGCACAACTTTGAGCTATCTCATTTTCATGGTGAGGGAAAATATTATCAACCCCTCCACAATGAATATCAAAATGTTGTCCCAAATAATGAGTAGACATTGCTGAGCATTCAATATGCCATCCGGGCCTTCCTTTACCCCAAGGGGAATCCCAACCAACATCTCCATCTTCAGATTTATAGCCTTTCCATAATGCAAAATCTCTCCCTTCTTCTTTTCCATATTCATCTTCAGCGACCCTTTCTCCACTCTTTAATTGATCTGGATTTAAATTTGCAAGTTTACCATAATTTGAAAAGTTAGAAATTTTAAAAAAAACAGAACCATCTTCTGCTGAGTAAGTAAAACCAGCCTCTTCTAATCCTTTAATCATTTCAATCATTTGAGGTATGAATTTAGTAGCACGCGGATAATGATGCGCAGGAACAATATTTAATGTATTTAAATCATTAAAAAATGCCTCTGAGAATTCATCTGTAAAATCTATCAAGGAACGACCCTCCTCTTTAGATCTTCGTATTGTCTTGTCATCAATGTCAGTAATATTCATTACATGTATCACTTCTAAGTCTGAAAACTCCAAGTACCGCCTCAAGACATCTTCAAATAAAAAAGCTCTTAAATTTCCAATGTGAGCAAAATCATATACTGTAGGACCACAAGTATATAGGTAAACCATGCCTTCATTAATAGGTTTAAATTCTTGTTTTCTTCTAATCATTGTATTATAAAATTTCATTTTTACTCCATTTTTGCCATATTAATAATAGTTTGAATTAAATCAATAAAATCTAAACCTGCAGCTTTTGCGGCCTTAGGCAATAAACTTGTCGATGTCATACCTGGCAAAGTATTAATTTCTAAAAAATAATATTCACCATTATCATTAATGCGAAAATCTACACGAGAATAATGTCTACATCCTATAGCTTCATGTATTTTCATTGCATCCTCAGAAATCTTTCCCCTTAAAGAATCAGATAATTGCGCAGGAACAACGTAATCACTCAATCCTTCTTTATATTTACAATCATAATCATAATGATCATGAGATGGCTTGATTTCTACTATTGGCAAGGTTTTATCACCTAAAATGCCTATTGTTAACTCTCTTCCAGAAATAAATTTTTCAACAAGTATTTCATCACTAAATTCAAAAGCACGAATAATCGCTTTTTCTATATCATCATTTTTTTGAATGATTGTCAAACCATGGGTAGATCCTTCATCTGAAGGTTTTACAACAAAAGGGAAATCAAATTTAGAAATATTACTATAATGTGATTTAATATCAAAATCCTTGCTTCGTTTTATCAAAAACCATTTTGGAGTTGATATGTTTAAAGATTGAGCAATTATTTTTGAATGATTCTTATCCATGGAAATTTTACTAGCCTTAGCACCTGAGCCAGTATAAGGTATATGATGTAAATCCAAATAAGCTTGAATCGTACCATCCTCACCATCACCACCATGCAAAGCATTAATCACTAAATCTGAACTCAGCATTTTTTTTAAATGCGTACTAATATGCCCATTCAAATGGATCATTTCAATATCAAATTTTTTTGATATTGCCTCTGCAATGGCAAAAGCAGTTTTTATTGATATTTTATGCTCAGAGGATATCCCTCCATATAAAATGGCAATTTTCATTTTCTATTTCTCTTTAATTTCTCTTGAAATCATACCCAATTTAAATTGGCTCCTCATAAAATAATATGATCCTATAAATGTAAGTAAAATATAACCATATGCATGCATCACTAAAGCAAACGCATTACCCAAAATTGATGAAAAACCAAATAAATTCACAAGAACATATTGCACGGAAGCATGATATGTACCTACCATTCCAGGAGCAGCAGGCACTCCCATTGCCATAAAAGAAAATACTAGTATTATAAGAATTTGTGAAAAATTTAAATTTAATTCAAATGCACGTTGCAATAAATAAACATCTAATAAATAAATCCCCCAAATGAATATACTTAAAATAATAACTGGAAATATAAATTTTAATTCAAGAGATCGAATGCCATCTAAAACTTCTGTAACATATTTCACAAAAAAAAATTCAGCCTTCATTTTTTTTAAATGATTTAATATTTTAAATGCAATCAAAACAACCAACATTAAGCTAAAGCCCCCCCATACTAAGTTCAATTGAAAAATATTTTCATTTGGATAAATAGCCACTAATAAAAATGCTAACAATATCAATGCCATCATATCAAGAACTCTTTCAAGAATTATTGTCCCAAAAGCATAAGTTTTAGATAAACCTAATTCTTTATTTATCATAAAAGCACGCATTATTTCTCCGGCACGCAAAGGTAACACATTATTACCAAAATAACCCATCATTTGAATTCTGTACAACGAAAAAACATTTGGAGATTGAGAAGATGAAAAAAGAAATTTCCAACGAAGACCTCTAAGCCAAACTGAAAGCCATAAAAACAATCCAGCCAATATCACATTAAGATATTTTATTTCAATAATAATTTTGATAAAAGAATTAAACTGAAAATCTCTAAAAGCCCACCATATGCAAAATAAACTTATTGAAATTCCAATTATTGATTTAACATCAAAAAATAATCTAAGCTTATTTATAATGTCATTTATCATCTTAAATCAAAAATATCTGAAGAATTAAATCCTATTTTCAAATTCAATGAATCTAATTTTGAAATTGAAATATTAACAAAACTATAATCAGTATCACCAAAAACCAATACCGAATCTAATTCATTTGACTCTGGATTAACATATATGTAAAATTTTTGTTTATTACCCGGAAATTTGATCCTATAACCTGCATCATTTTGTCTTTTTACTTTCAAGGTCTTTAATTTGTCAAACATAGACCATGAAAATAACAACTTTTCAAATTTCAAATCAGGAGATTGAATAAATATTTGATCTGTTCTAAGATTATGACTTTTCCATGATTTACCATCAGACACCACTATCCTAGAATCAGTTTCAAACCGAAAAGTATTTTCTTTTCCAAGAGCAATTTTACCCTTCATAATCTTACCATTTTCAATTAAATCAAAAGTAATTAATTTGTTTTTATAATTTAATAATTCTTTTTTTTCATTCAACCATTCATCAAAAGAACTAGCATTGACTAAATTAAATATCAATACAATAATACTAACTTTATTCATTGAAAATATTTTGTAAATATGATTCATCTACCAACACTTCTCTAGCTTTACTCCCACTATATCCACTAACAATGCCCATTGCCTCTAGCTCATCAATCAATCTTCCAGCCCTACTATAACCAATTCTAAATTTCCTTTGCAATAACGAAACAGATGCTTGTTGATTTTGAACCACCATAACAGCGGCATCATGCAAGAGCTCATCACGATCATCATCAAAGCTATACTCTCCTTCTAATTTTTCTTTCCGAACTTCCGGCAAAATAATCTCTTCAGGTTTAGGCTGATTCTCAATATGTGTCATTATTTTTTCAATTTCATCTAACTCTATATAAGCATTATGCAAACGAAGAGGTGATGCTGTCCCTGGTAATAAAAACAACATATCACCTTTACCTAAAAGTTTTTCTGCACCCATTTGATCAATTATAGTTCTAGAATCAATCTTAGAAGATACTTGAAACGCTATCCTCGCTGGAAAATTAGATTTTATAAGACCAGTTATAACATCTACAGAAGGCCTCTGAGTTGCAACTATCAGATGAATCCCTACAGCGCGTGCTTTTTGCGCCAACCTAGTTATCGGCTCTTCAATTGCTCTACCAGAAGTCATCATTAAATCAGCCAATTCATCTATGATCACAACAATAAAAGGCACAGACTCCATGGTATCATCATGTTTTCTACGATCATGATATTCTGCAATATTTCTAACTCTAGCATCTGCAAACACCTGAAACCTTCTTTCCATTTCTACTATTGCAGAATCTAATATTGCAACAGAATTTTCTGCCGTCGTCATAACATATTCATCTAAATTTGGAGCAGTAATTAAATGATAGCCAACTAAAGTTTTATATGTAGCTAATTCTAATTTTTTAGGGTCCATTAAAATAAATTTAACTTCATCTGGTTTGGCCTTATATAAAATCGATACAATCATAGTATTAATACAAACAGACTTTCCTGCACCTGTTGCACCAGCAACTAGTAAATGAGGCATTTTACCTAAATCAAAAACATAAGCATCACCAGTAGTAGTTTTACCTAAGCTTATTGTTAATTTTGATTTTGATTGAATAAATTGTTCTGAATTAATGATGTTTTTAAGATATACAATTGAAGGGTTATCATTGGGAAGCTCGATCCCAACAGATTTCGATCCAGGAATTGGAGCAATTATTCTTACACGTTGAGCACGCATTACTCTTGCCAAATCATCAGATAAATTGGTAAACTTATTAACTCTAACACCATCTGCGGGCTCTATTTCAAATAAAGTTATGACAGGCCCCGGAGAAATACGAACCACTCTTCCTGAAACCCCATAAGTTTCTAATGCATGAATAAGATTATTTGCTTTTTGCTTTAAATCATCTTCAGAATAACTACCCCCTAGCTCTACAGGATCATTTAAAAAATCTAATGTTGGTAGTTTGTATTCTCTATATTTAGAACGACGCTCTTCATCTGCATCTAAGTCACCTTCTTTAACTATAATTTCTTCTTCTATGGCAATACCTTCACCTTCAATGTCATTATCAAGATCTACTTCATTTTCACCACCATCTAAAACAATCTCAGACATAGAAAATGAATCATCTAATTCTAAATCATTTTTGATTTCACCCTTTTCTAAATCTACATTTTGATCATTATTTCCATCTTGACTATCAATTATGTTTTCTTTAACAATAATTTCATTTCTACGTCTATTTTCAACCCACTCAATACATCTTTCCTTTAATTTTACATAACCTTGCAATATGACATCATATAAAGATAAATTAAAAAAATTACACATTAATAAAATGAAAAAGATTGCCAACAAACTAATTGCGGCATAATAACCAAAAATACCCATTAAGAAATTCCAAAAAACATAACCTAATAAACCAGGATACTCAGCTTCCCACACACCCCCTTTATGGCTACCTATTAAAGCCAAGAATAATGAACACCATAAACCTAAACTAAATAAATTCACAAATAGCCTTGAAAATGACATCAAATCTTTGCGAGTAAAAAATGCATAACCACAAAAAACTAAAATTAATGGTAAAAAAAATGTTCCCCACCCAAAAGAAAATTTCATCAAATAATAAGAAACATAAACTCCAAAAATTCCCATGATATTTTTTCTAGCAATTTCTGCAGACAAACCTGATGGAGTTTCAAATGGACTATATGTCAAAAAACTCAAAAAAATAAAAACAGATAATATTAATACAAGAATGCCAAAGAATTCTTTTTGTCGATTACTCATTTTAAAAAAAACATTATTCATAAAGGGAAGTTTTACTTAAAAAAGGAGATTGAATGACTACGGCATTTAATAATTTATTTCTCACCTTAATGCTTATTTCTTGACCCGATTTATCATAAGGAATGTCAACATATGCCAAACCAATACCAATCTTCAATAAAGGGGAATGATTCCCACTTGTAACATTACCAATCTTATCATTGTTAATATAAATTTCATAGCCTGGCCTAGGTATTCCTCTTTCATTCATTTTAAAGGCTATTAATTTTTTTTTCAATCCATTCATTTTATGAAATCCTAATTTTTCACTGCCTATAAAACTCTTTTTCCCTAATGCAGTAATCCATCCTAAACCTGCTTCCAATGGATTTGATTTTTCATTAATATCATTTCCATAAAGACAATATTTCATCTCCATCCTTAAAATATCTCTAGCCGCTAATCCTGCAGGATAAATACCTAGGTCAATAAATGTATTCCAAATTAATTTTATTGCTTTAGAATTACCATAAATTTCAAACCCTAATTCTCCAGTATAACCTGTACGACTAACCATAACAGAAGACTCACACACATGCCCTTCTCTAAAAGTATAAAATGGCATAGTTAAATCTACATCTGTATATTTCTTTAAAAACTCTCTTGTATTAGGCCCTTGAATTGCTATTAAAGAAATATCTTCTGAAATATTTTCAAGCTCCATGCCATCACAGACATGCTGCTTTAGCCAATCAAAATCTTTATTAATATTAGCAGCATTTATAACCATCAAATATCCATCTTTCATACGATACAATATCAAATCATCAATTATTCCACCATCATCATTACACATTGCAGAATATTGAGCTTGGCCAACCTCCAATGCTTTTACATCATTAATTGTTACTTTTTGAAGAAAAGTCAAAGCATTTTTTCCTGTAACTTTCAATTCCCCCATATGTGACACATCAAACATGCCAATATCATTTCTAATGGAAAAATATTCTGACTGTATGCCCTTTGGATAAGAAATGGGCATTTCATATCCAGCATATGAAACCATTTTTGCATTTAATGAAATATGAGAATCAAATAAAACTGTTTTTTTATTTTTACTATTATTTTTTTCTGGCATCATTGCAATTTAATTAATACTTTTCTTACTATTTCTTCCGTTTTCATTCCAGAACCTTTTTGATAAACCTTGCCAATCTCATTTTTAATATCTTGACTTAAAAACCCTAATGCCAATAATGCATCATATGCATCATTGAATTCGGGATTAGCATCACCCTCTTCTTTCGGTAATTCATCTGCTGATAATTTGACAAATTTATCTTTCAACTCTACAATAATCCTTCTAGCTGTTTTTGGACCAATTCCAGGTAGAGCCGTAAGCATCCCTACTTCTCCTGCTATCAAACGTTTTTTAAACTCTTCTGGGGTA
>JAYZCM010000089.1:0-50540 GCA_036338305.1 Fidelibacterota bacterium
AAAAAGAAAAAAGTAAGAATTAAAGGCAAAAATTTTCGCCCCTGTTTCTTGCCCATATTTGGATAAACAACTTCATCTCTTATAAATACAACAAAAACTTCTAATAAATTTCCAACTCCAGATTGAACTTTTTTATTTTTCTTATATCCAAATACAAATAAAGATATGATTAAAATTGATGATAATATCATCATGATTAATTGTTTATTGAAAATCAATTGATCTTTCGATGACATTGGTGATAAAGAAGTACTTGGATCCCACATCCAACTTAAATAATTACTAATAAAAGGTATGTTCTCTAACTTATTCCATGAATGATCAAGGTAAACTTTTTTTGTAAAATAATAATGATCATGATTACCATCATCCCAATCTAAAGGATTAAAAAATTCAAACACTCTATCATCTTGAATGTGATGCATTATGTAGCTTCCATCAACTTTCTCTTCATGTTTCGATGAAGAGTCATGTTGACCATGATCATCCACATTATTACCAACATCATTTCCAGCAATGACAAAAGAAAATATTAAATAGAATAAAAAAATACTTCTCATCATGAATTCAATTGCACCTTACGCCCTGGTAGATCCTTAAGCCAACCTGATATTTCAGTCCATTGATGAATAACATAAAATGATATGAGAAATAACATATAAGGAGTTTTTAAAACAAAACCATTTAATATTATGAAGATTGAAAACCCGAACACAACTGCCATTCTAACCAACATTCCACCATATACAAATTTATAGAATTCAGCATTGGGTTTATTAATGGAATTTAAAACTAAATAATAACCTACTATGGCATTAATCAAACTAATGGAAAAAGCACATAAAATTTCAACCCAATAACCTTTCCCCCAAGATAAAAATGGGAAAATGCCAACTATAATCATTATCATGTTTATAAAAAATATTTTTTTAAAAAATTCAAACATTTACTTAACTGACTTGATTAAATTATATAATGAAGTAAAAATTCCAAAAAAAAGACCAATCAATTGTCCCCATGGAGAAGAGATTGAAAAATAACCTTCCATTTTCATTCCAATCCATAAGCAAAGCAACATTGTTATCACCATCTGAATTCCAAGGCCCGAATATGCTAACCAATTTTTTTGATTCTTTGACATTTTATAATATGACATCTGAAAATATTATATTCAATATGAGAAATAACTAGTCTATAAAATTATACGTTTGATTTTTTTTGAGTTTTATCCATCATATTACATACACCTTCAAATTTCGCACCTTCCTCAATGGTAAGAGTAGTAGCTTTTAAATTACCTGTCAATTTAGATGAATCACCCAATGTAACTTTTTTATTCACATCAACATCACCATCAACCTTACCACCAATTATGGCTTCATTCGCAGAAATATTTCCTTTCACCTCAGAACCATCCGCAGTTCTAACACTTCCATTGGAATGAATATTTCCAAATACTTTTCCATAAAGTAACAAACTACCTGACACCTTGACATCACCATGTATTTCTAACTCAGGCCCTAATATGGAACTCGTTTTATTATTAATCATTTTTTCAGACTTATCTAATTGAAACATCTTTTTTCTTATAATCTGAAATAATTTCTCTTGGATCTAAAATGGCACTATTTTTCCACATTTCAAAATGCAAATGCGGCCCTTTACTATTACCTGTTTCTCCCACATAACCTATCAGCTGCCCTTTTTCTACCAACATACCTGAATGAACAATGTTAGTATCATTATGTGCAAACAAACTTATGAAGCCTGCAGGATGACTTATGATTATTGTATTTCCTAAATCATTACTCATACCAGAAAAAATAACTCTTCCATTTCCAGGGGAAAAAATTTCATCATGGTGCTTTGCCGCAATATCAATTCCAAAATGATTATTTTCTTCATTAAGACCTCTAGTCACATAGCCGTATACCGGTTTTTCATTAGGTAAATGCAAATCATTTTTATCATAATAGTCAACAATAAAACTTTCATAATGTCTAGATGAATCCAGCGCACCATGCAATTCCATGTCACTTAATAAATTTTGAAGTAAAACATTTTTATTTCTAATAAAAACTAATTCTTTTGATAAAATATCTTTATTAAAAAATCTAATAACTCCAATAAAAGCAAAACCCAGTATCATTATTCCAAAAAACAATAAAAACATAAAACTTACTTTATTCACCTGAAATGATCTACTATAATTATTTCTTTCAGATGCAAAAAAAACTGTATAAAATTTATTTTTCAAGTAAGTATAGTATAAAAATTTAGTAGGTTAAATAAAGATGAACAAACATAATTTATAAAAAAATATTCATTTATTTTTTTTTGTAATAATGTCAATTATTCTATCCAATTCATCGTTGTCAAAAAAATCAATTAGAATTTTACCTCTACCCTTTGCATCCTCCTTAATAGACACCTTTGTTCCTAAAATTGAAGTTAATGAATCTTGCGATTGTTTAATCCGAGGCTTTAATTGAATATTTTTCTTTAAAGCTATCTTATTAGATGATTTTTGTGAATATTTTTTTACAATAGACTCCGTCTGCCTCACATTCAGTCGATCTTTAATGATCTTTTGATACAACATCATCATCTGCAAAGATTTTCTTAAACTTAATATTGCGCGAGCATGTCCAGCAGAAATATCTCCATTTTTTAAACCAGATTTAATGATTGGTGGCAATTTTAACAATCTAAGACAATTTGCAACACTAGAACGACTCTTGCCTACCCTCTTTCCAATTTCATCATGAGATAAATCATACTTTCCAGATAACATTGCATAGGCTTCTGCTTCTTCTATTGGATTTAAGTCAACACGTTGAATATTCTCTATCAACGCATACTCCATCATTTCGACATCAGTTTCAACACTCAACACATAGGCAGGAACAAATTTTAACCCAACCATTTGTGCAGCTCTAAATCGCCTTTCTCCAGCAACTAGCTCATACTGATCATCCTCTAACTCTCTTACTGTTAATGGCTGAAGAATGCCATTCCTTTTAATTGACTGTGAAAGATTTTGCATTTCTTTGTCTTCAAACGATTGACGAGGCTGATTATGGTTTGGAATAATATTATCAATAGGAATAGAACCATTTACCAAACTATCACTAGTAGAATGAGTATTAATTAATGCTTCAATTCCTTTTCCTAAACGTTTTTCAGGCATTTTTATTTAATATTTCCGTAACTAGATTCATATAATTCTGTGACCCAGTAGAAGTCGCATCATATAATAAAATGGGTTTGCCATGACTCGGAGCTTCTCCTAAGCGAACATTTCTTTTTATATATGTATCATAAACCTTATCGCCAAAATATTCTTGCAATTCTTCGACGACTTGCTTTGATAAATTTAAACGATGATCATACATTGTGATAAGAATTCCTTCAATTTCTAAATTTTTATTTAAATGTTTCTGTACCAATCTAATTGTATTTAACAATTGAGACAAACCCTCTAAAGCATAATATTCACATTGAATTGGTATTATTATTGAATTTGCTGCGGTCAAAACATTAATTGTCAATAGCCCTAAAGAGGGCGGACTATCAATAATAACATATTTATACTTACCTTTAATTTCATCTAACGCATCTTTTAACATTCTCTCTCTAGAAAAAAGACTCACTAATTCAATTTCTGCACCTACAAGCTGAGCACTAGAAGGTATAATGTCTAAAAATTCAAGCTCTGTATTTTGAATTACTTCCGTTGTTTTTGCTTTTCCTATTATGAGATCATACACAGATTTTTCATATGAACCTATTTCAATTCCTATTCCAGATGTCGCATTAGACTGTGGGTCCATATCTATAAGTAATGTTGGAGTCTCTGTTACAGCTAAAAATGCAGCAATATTTACAGAAGAAGTTGTTTTCCCAACACCTCCTTTTTGATTAGAAACAGCAATTACTTTTGTATCAAATAATTTCATTAATTTAAAATATAGGCTTAAAATATAAAGGGCTATTAATTCTATTTGCAAGTGAAGTGATTTACTAAAAAAAATAATTAAGAATCCAAAGAAAGCTTTAACTTATACTACAACAAAGGATTATAATACTAACTATGGAAAATATAACAATATCACAAAATGTTGCCATCTTATGTGACGGTAATAATATTGAAAGAAGCATTCATGAAATTTCAAAATCTAAATCCACAATGATAAACTTTGATGAACTCATTCCAAGATTATTAAATGGGCGAGGATTAAATAGATTAATATATTTTAGAGAAGGAAAATCAATTTCATCTAAATTTGCAGATAGGCTGCATGAAAACTTTTATGGTACGGTAATTCCATGTCATAAATCTGCAGACATACCCTTATCAATAAAAGCCACCCAGCTTTCATCAAAAGTTGACACCATAATCATAATGTCAGGGGACTCTGATTTTGTAGAGCTAGTGCGGCACTTAAAAGCTGAAGGAGTAAGAGTAGAAATAGCCGCCGTAAAAAATACTACGGCGAAAATATTACAAGATGAAGCAGCATTCTTTCATGAAATAACAGAATCAGATTGGTTTAAATATAAAAATAAATCACACTAACTACTTAGGTCCCTGCAGATAATAATATATCTTTTAATTGACCATTATTTTCTAATTCCATAACGATATCACAACCACCAATCAATTCACCTTTTACAAAAAGTTGAGGAATAGTAGGCCAATTTGAATATTCAGACAAAGATTTCCTTATTTCAGGATCTTCAAGAATATTGACATCTTGATATATAATGGAATGACTATTTAATATATTTACAACTCGTGCAGAAAAACCGCACATTGGACGTTCTTTAGTTCCCTTCATGTAAAGTATTACTGCTTCATTATTAATATCTTGAATTATTTTATCTTTTAATGTCATGGACTTCTCCTTTTCAAATTAAGTAAAATTACTGATTATTATGTTTTTATTCTATAACCTTTAGAAAACAAATATGAAGCAAGAATAGAAAAAAAGATGGCAAAAATAATACTAATGCCCAAAGAAAGCACATGAGAGGTATCTGCAATTCCTAACGTAGCATATCTCAAACCATTAATCATCCAATATAAAGGATTTATTAAAGATATTTTTTGCCAAACAATTGGTAACATGTCAATGGAATAAAATACTCCTCCCAAAAAAGTTAACGGCATTAAAAAAAAGTTTGTCAACACCATTATACTATCCCATGATTTTGCAAAAATCCCTACTATTACACCTGATGCAGCAAAAGCCCAAGCAACAGTAAGTAAATAAATAAGTGTTAATCCCCAATTATTAACTTGAAAACCAGTAAGAAAATATCCTAATAATAAAACTAGTAAACCATTCAACACCCCTCTAATAGCTCCTCCTATAATATAGCTTAAGCTTACTTCAAACCCGCTTAATGGGGTAATTAATATGTCCTCAATAAAACGTAAAAATTTTGCCTGCATTATGCTAGAAGAAGAATTCTGATAAGCGGGATTAATAACAGCCATCATTACCAAACCAGGAATTATATAATGTATATATAACTCTCCTTTAATATTGCCAATTCTTGAACCCATCGCTGCACCAAAAACAATAATATAAAGGCCTGAAGAAATCACGCTTGGAAGTAAAGTTTGTTTATATAAAAATAAAAAACGTTTCACTTCTCTTTTTATTATAACCCAAAATCCTAAGCTAAACATTATCCATCCTCATGCATTGAAGATTCCAATATGGATTTTCCAGTTAGTTTCATGAAAACATCTTCTAAAGAGCTCTTATATATACTTATGCTACCTATGTCCCCGCCTTGCTCCATAATTTTATTAATTATCAATGCCATATCTTTTTCAGGATTCATTGTATCAACATGAATTTTATTTTCAAACTTATTATACTTAAAATCATTAAGATGAAAATCATTCACTCCAGATGATAACATTATTTCCAAACCTGACATGCCATGTGCTTGTGTTAGTTTTTCAGGAGAATCAGTTGCAATAATATTACCATCATTAATGATTGACACAGTTTGACATAATTTTTCTGCTTCTTCAATATAATGAGTCGTTAGTAATATCGTTTTACCTTCTTGATTAATTTTTTTCAGATAATCCCAAAGCATGTGTCGCAATTCAATATCAACACCAGCAGTTGGCTCATCTAAAATGACAATTGGTGGATCATGTATTAATGCTTTTGCTATTTGAATTCTTCTCTTCATCCCACCAGATAACTCTCTAGATTTAGATTTTCTTTTATCTATCAAGCCAAATTGTTTTAACATTAATTCCGTACGATATTTTGCCTCTTTTTTAGGCAATCCATAATACCCTGCTTGAAGTTCCAATAATTCTTCTATACTAAAAAAAACATCAAAATTTAATTCTTGTGGAGATAAGCCCACTAACTTTCTCGCTTGTCTATATTCATTTACTGAATCAAATCCCATTATTGAAGCTGACCCACTAGTTATATTTACTAACCCTGTCAAAATACCTATTGTAGTTGTCTTTCCTGCTCCATTCGGCCCTAATAAACCATAGAAAGACCCCAAAGGAATGGATAAGTCAATTCCTTTCAAAGCAATATGTCCACCTTCATATACTTTATGCAAATTTTTAATTTCAATTGCAGTCTTCATTCTTCTACCTTAACTAATGTTGACACATTTTCAATATGTGGAGTATGAGGGAACATATCGATAGGACGCAATCTAATCAATTTATAACCATTCTCGCATAACAACCTTATATCGCGCGCCTGAGTCGCTGGATTACATGAAACATATATAATACGTTTTGAGTTTTTTTCAACAATATCATCTATGGTTTTTACATGGAGCCCTGATCGAGGAGGATCTACAATAATAACATCAGGCAACTCAAGTGTTTTTACCTCTAAATTTTCACGAAACAGATTTTGAAGATCTCCAGGAAAAAACCATGCATTTTTAATTTTATTTCTTATGGCATTTTGTATGGCATTTTGAACAGCGGGTATTATGAGTTCAAAACCATAAACCATCTTAGCATATTTAGAGACATGAAGTGCAATGGAGCCAGTACCACAAAAAAGATCATATACAATTTCTTTCCCTGTCAAATTTGATTCTTCCAAAATAATATCATAAAGTTTTTCTGCTTGTTTAGTATTTGTTTGAAAAAAAGAGTCTGCAGAAATCATATATTCATAATCACCTAATCTTTCAACCAAATATTCTTCCCCATGTAAAACAAGCTGCTTTTCTCCATGAGACATACTAGATTTTCTAGAGGTTATATTATTCACAATACTTGTAATTGATGGAAAATTCTTAATTAAAACTTTTACCAAAGGAGATAATGCTTGAGTATCTTCTCTGGAAGTAACAAAATTTACCATGACTTGTTTAGTATTTACTCCAACTCGAATTATTACATTTCTAATAAAACCTTTATGCAATCTTATATCATATGGTTCTAAATTTTCAGAATACTCCTTAATGATAGATAAGATATCATTTGAAATTTTAGATTGAATATGACAGCTATTAATATTAAGAATCTTATCCCATCTTCCTGGTGCATGAAGACCTAATGCAAATTCGTTAGGTTCTCTATCTTTCTCTTTTTCTGGTACGTATTCTTTATTTGAAAAGGTGAATTCCATTTTATTGCGATAATGAAAAATTTCATCACAAACTACAATAGGTTCACAATTAATAACTTTAAAACCTCCAATTCTATTAAAAATATCTTTAACTTGAATTTCTTTATACATAGTTTGTTTTGAATATTCTAAATTTTGAAATGTACACCCTCCACAATCATAAAAATGATTACATTTAATATCCATTTCATATGGGGATTCTAAAATAACATTCAAAGTACGAGCTTCTAAATATGAAGAACGTTTTTTAATAATGCGAGCATTTACTTTTTGTCCAGGAATTGCATTTTTAACAAATATAACCATATTATTAAAATAAGCTATGCCCATTCCACCAAAAGCTAATGATTCAATATAAAGCTCAACATCATTACCTTTCTTAATCATCTTATTATCCAACATAAGAAATTTCCAACCCTACTTTAAAAATATTAATGAAATAATTTTAATTAATGTGAATAATTTCATCTCGGCCAGGGCCAATTGAAATTATTTTAATGGGTACACCTATAAAATCAGATATGAATTCAATATAATTACGTGTTTTTTCAGGTAATTTTTCATACGAATCCATATCTGTTGTTGATTGATTCCAGCCTTCAAAGGTCATATAATTAGGTGTAACATTAGATAGATCTGAAATTAATTTTGACATGCGATCAGTTTTTTCACCACCATATTCATACCCAACACAAACTTTTATTTCTTCAAAATGATCTAAGATATCTAATTTCGTAAGAGTGATTTCTGTAAAACCATTAATTTGAACTGAATATTTAGCTTCAACTGCATCAAACCAACCACAGCGTCTAGCTCTACCAGTTGTAGCACCATATTCATGGCCAAGCTTTTGAAGTTTTTTTCCATCATCATTAAATAATTCTGTTGGGAATGGTCCTTTACCTACCCTTGTTGTATATGCTTTAAAAATCCCCACTATTCTATTTACTTTTGTTAGTGGCAAACCTAAGCCCGTAGCAATACCTCCAGTAGATGGGCTTGATGATGTAACAAAAGGATATGTACCATGATTAATATCCAACATAGTACCTTGAGCACCTTCTAATAAAATATTTTTTCTCTCATTTACCATTTCATGAACCATGCTAAATGTATCTTTAACCATATGAGAAATAGCAGATGAATCTTCTATGAATTTTTCAATTTCTACAATTATTTCATTCTTATCTGCATCAGATAAATCGCCACTGATAATCGCAGCATCTAATCTATTCAATACTTTAATTTTTAATTTTTCCAAATCTATTAAATCTAATGCACGAATACCACAACGATTATATTTATCTACATATGCAGGACCAATACCTCTACATGTAGTACCAATTTTTTGATTAGAATTTTCTTCACTTTTAAAATCAATCCATTTATGAACAGGAGTAACGATATGAGCATTTGCCGCTATATGTATTGATCCATCATAATCAATATTATTTTTTTTTAACATGGTAAGTTCTTTAACCAGATCTACTGGATCAATAACCATGCCATTCCCTAATACACATTTACAATTATCTGTTAATATCCCTGATGGGATTTGATGTAAAATTATTTTATGATCACCTTTATATACTGTATGTCCAGCATTAGCACCACCTTGAAATCGAGCCACCATATTTGCTTCTTTACTAAGTAAATCTACGATCTTCCCTTTTCCTTCATCACCCCATTGTCCGCCAATTACTGCAGTTATAGACATATTAACCTCTCAATTTAAATTTTCATAAAAAAACTTCGACATTCAATTCGAAGTTTTAAAATACATAATTAATACAACTTTATTATTTTTTATTCTTTGCTTTTTTGTCCAACATTACAATAACAGGACTTGCAATAAACATAGAAGAATATGTACCAATAAATACTCCAACTATTAAAGCAAAAGCAAATAAATGTATCACTTCCCCTCCAAAATAGAATAAAACCATAACCACAATTAAAGTAGTAAATGATGTTATTACTGTTCTACTTAACGTTTGATTTAATGAAACATTAATAACTTCTTCTAAAGTTTTCTTGATATATTTTGGAATATTTTCTCTTATTCTATCAAATACTACTATTGTATCATTTAAAGAATAACCAACAATAGTTAAAAATGCTGCTATTATTGACAAATCAATTTCATATGATAATAATGAAAAAATACCTAAAGTAATTAACACATCATGAATTAATGCTAGAACACTGCCAATAGCATAATAAAAATCAAATCTAAAACCAATATATAAAAGAATCATGGATAGAGCTAACGCAATTGCTAAAATAGCATCTGACTGAAGTTCTTTTCCAATTTTTGGGCCAACCGATTCAATACGCCTAATAGTGAAAGATTCATCTAAAATTTTATTTAATTTTTCAGAAATTTCATTACTTGAATCAGAAGTTTGCATCTTGATTAGTACCTCCTTTGGACTCCCAAATTCAACAATTTCAGTATTTTGAAAACCACTTTGCATCAACTTCAATCTAAGATCAACAATTTCAATTTCCTCATCAAACTGTAGTTGAGCAATTGTACCACCAGTAAAATCAATAGACAATTTTGGACCACCTTTAATGATCAATGAGGAAATACCAATAATAATAAAAATAATTGACATTAAAGCCATTATTTTACTTATTCTCATAAAATTAAAATTAGTATTTTTCATTAACTTCATAATCAAATACTCAAATCTTGGCGTGTTTTTCCTGAAGTAAATAACATAAATATAGTTCTTGTTACAAAAATTGCCGTAAACATTGAACATAATATCCCGCTACTCAATGTCACTGCAAATCCTTTAATAGGGCCAGAACCTATATAGGCTAAAACAAATGCAGCAATCAAAGTAGTTACATTAGCATCTAAAATAGTAATAAAAGCACGTTCATATGCTGAATTTATGGCTGCCCTCACTGTCTTACCCACATCTAATTCTTCTCTTATTCTTTCAAAAATAATTACATTTGCATCAATAGACATTCCAATTGTCAGTATTAAACCAGCAATTCCTGGCAGTGTCAATGTCGCATTAAGACCAGCTAAAATTGCCACTATAAAAAATAAATTCAATAATAATGCAAAAGTAGCTAATAATCCAGAACCTTTATAATAAATAATTATGAAAATGATAATCATCAACAATCCCAACAACATTGCCTTCCTTCCAGAATCAATAGAATCGCTTCCAAGTGATGGACCTATAGTACGTTCTTCAACAATTTCTACAGGTGCAGGTAATTCACCTGCACGCAAAACATTGGCAATGTCTTTAGCCTCATTTACATCAGAAAAACCTGTAACTTGCGTTTGACCAGTAGGGATTTTATCCCGAATGAATGGTGCCATATAAACTTTATCATCTAGTACAATGGCAACTTGACGATTAATATTTGCACCTGTAAATCGACTCCACCTTTTAGTTCCTTCTGGATTCATTGACATATTAACTATCCATTGCCCAGAAGATTCACTCCCAGCACTACCCATTCGTGCTACTGGCTCACGCACCATACCACCTGTAATCTCAGGGTTTGAAGCTACATAATATAATTGCCTATACTCAATAAATTCTCCAGTTTCATCTTGAGCAACCTCAAATTTACTACCCCACAAGAATTTACCTTCTCTAGGAATTATAGCTTTTACCTTAGAAGTATTTAAAATTTTCTTGACAATTTCATATTCACTAGAAATAACCCCAATACCACCAAGGACCCCTCTAAGATAACCTGAAAAAGGCTTCTCCTTCAATACCTCTTTTGCTGTTGAATTATCTTGACCATATTGATTTACAATATTTTCTTCAAAAAATATATCTTCTGAATCTCTTGTAACATGTTCTTTTGATTCTAAAAATTCAAAAGAATCATATAATGAGTCAACCATTGACATATCCGCCAGCAAAAATGAGTCAAGTTTATCTAATACTAATTCCCATTTATTATTTAAAACTAAAGCAAACTCTAATGATGCAGTTCTTTGAATTAAATTTCTTGCTCTATTTGGATCAGTTATACCAGCTAATTCAACAATGATTCTATTAGCTCCATATTTTTGAATTGTTGGCTCAGAAACGCCAAACTCATCAATCCTATTTCTTATGATTTCCAATGAACTTGACATGGCATTATCTCTTTGAACCTTTAGCTCCTGTATTACAGATAGATTATCTCTTTGGGACGCTAAATTTGTATAATATCTAAATAGATCGATTTCTTTTTCAATAGATAAATTTAAAAATTCATCAAAAAAATCTGATTGATTATTAAAGGATGCATTTTCCGCAAGACTAATAAGATCACTTAATTCAATAGGAGTTTTGGTTGCTATTTTTTCAACAAGAACAGGCACGTTAACTTCAAGAAGAACATACATTCCCCCTTGAAGATCTAAACCTAAATTAATGGCATCACCCTTTAATTCCTTTAAAGCATTTATATCAAATTGTTTTTTTTCAGATTCATTCAAAGAATAAAACTTATACGTTGGCCAAACCAAATATGCTGCTGCAATAATTGCAAAGCCTATTATTAGCCATCGATATTTAATGTCTTGAAGCAATTTATTTATTTAATTGATTATTGGATAAAATGTATGCCAAAATATATTAAGAAAATTTAAAATTTTATTTTTTTAGATAAAAGCCATGTTTTATGTTTTTAAAAAATTATTTTGGTAAATATTTTGAAATCCCTCTATAACTACCAATTAATGCCAATATGATGCCAAATAATATATTTTGAGGCAAAAGAGCTAAAGGGTCAATTAATGGTAAAGGCATGAATAATTCAAATAAATATTTTTGAAAAGAACTTATGACATATAAAAAAAATAAAGAAAACCCTGCTCCACATAATCCTTGAATGATCCCTTCAATAACCAATGGAAAACGTATGAAACCATTAGTTGCTCCTAAAAGGTGAAGAGTCTCAATGGAATCTTGTTTTGAATGTATGATTAATCTCATTGTATTTGATACTAAAGTAACTGATATCATAAATATTGCAATACCTAAAACAATAAAAATACCAAATAGATTTTCAATTACTGAATCTATTCTAGATATGATACCCTGTTGAAAAGATGCTAAATCAACCCCTTCCATTGCTCTTATTTCTTGAACTATTTTTTTCATCCTATCAGCTTCTCTATAATCTTCAGCTATTTCAAACCGCCCCCCCATTGGCAAAGGATTTTCATCAATTATTTCTTCTATTTTTTCATTGAAAAAAGAATAAAATAATTCAGAAGCTTTGTCTTTATCTATAAACGTACCTTGCTCTATCCCTTCTAAAATTAATATTGTATTAAACAAATCTCTTGATTTATCTAAATCATAATCTTCATAAAAGAATACTTCAATACGATATTTAGATTTAAACTTATGAGAATAGCCAAGCAAATTATCATAACTCAAATATGCTAAGCTAAATATAATCAATACTATTCCTATGGTAATTGAAGAAATCAATGCAGGAATTTTTGCCCTCAAAAGTGTTCTAATACTTTCAGAAAAAAGAAAGAAAAGTTTAGTAAACATTTAAATTACAAGACGTCCTTCATTAAGCTCAATAAAACGTTTTTTTCTTGGCTGAATCAATGGGAAATTATGCGTAGACATAAGTATTGCTGCTCCAGATTCTGTTGCAAGCTCCAATAAATCCAGGATTTCATCAGATACAATAGGATCTAAATTTCCTGTAGGTTCGTCTGCCAAAATAACTATCGGGTCTTTTACTAATGCTCTTGCTATAGATATTCTTTGTTTTTCACCTCCACTTAATTGATCAGGATAGTTTTTTTGCCTATTTGTCAAACCAACTTTATCAATTATTTCATGTACTTTATGTCTAATATGTTTATTTTTTACTCCTTCTATTTGCAGTGGAAGAGCGATATTTTCATAAACCGTTCTATCTTGAATTAATCGATAATCCTGAAAAATCATACCTATTTTTCGTCTAAACTTAGGAATAAGTCGCTTAGGAGTTTTTCTTATGTCTTCACCATTTATATATAAACTACCATCTGTTATTGGAACATCTTTATAAATAGCTTTTAATACTGTAGATTTTCCAGCACCAGTAGGGCCCATCAAAAAAACTAATTCACCCTTAGGAATATGAAATGTAAGATTAAAAACTCCAATATCATTAGCATAAGTTGCTGTTACATTTTCAAATTTTATCAAATTCCATCCTAAACTTTAGAAAAATTAAAATAAATAAATATTAAATATGAAATCATTAATAATAAACCTAAAAATTGATTTATTCCATTTTTTAGTTTAAACATAATAAATATAATCAAACTCAATGAAATTAAAAAAAATGATTGAACAGAAATTTCATTAAAAGTAACAGGGATATTTCCAAACAATATTGCTAATCCCAAAACAAAAACAATATTCATTATATTTGAGCCAATCACATTACCTATTACAAATTCATTTTCTCCATGTTTAATTGATGCAATACATGCTGCCAATTCAGGCAATGATGTACCCAGTGCGACTATAGACATGCCAATTATCAAATCAGATACACCTAAATAAGTAGCAATGCCTTTTGCCCCTTCAACAAAATATGTAGCACCAAATGAGAGCCCAATCGTACCTATCAAAATTTGCAAAAATAATGTTTTATTACTAATTAAAAATATTTCTTGACCTACATCATCTATTCTATCAAAATTAATTAAAAAAAATAAATAAATACCTAAGATTAAAAGGAAAAACATACCTTGCCACAAGAAAAATCCTCCTATCATTATAAATACAATTGGAAGAAAACTAATCAACAAAAAGAAATACATGTCATAGCGTATTTTTGAGAATGAAAACTTTACTTCTGAAATCAATGCAGTTAGGCCCAAGACCAAACCAATATTAGTTATGTTTGAACCCATCACATTACCTATGACCATACCCTGATTTTGCTTAATGTTAGCTACAACACTCACAAGTAATTCCGGCAAACTTGTACCTAAGGCGACAACAGTAATGCCTATAATTATAGGAGGTATTTTAAATTTTAATGCTAATTGTTTGCTACCCTTAACTAAAAATTCTGCACCATAATACAATAGCACACAACCAACTAAAAATTGAAAAACATCAACACTCATTTATTTTGTATAGCCCATTTTCATTAATATAATGATTCACTTTAGAAGTTAAATCAGAAATTAATAATTCTCCATTATTAATTTTTTCTCTAATATTTTTAGAAGAGATATTGATTTTAAAATCTTCAATTTTCATAATGTCGACATCTTGATTTAAAGTAAATTTTTCATCAAATCTATTAAATACGATTATTTTAACAGAATTTAAAATTTTTTCATAATTTTTCCAATTTTTCAATGAAATAAACTGATCATGCCCTAATATCATAAATAAACAGCAACCAGGATATTTCTCAATCAAATATTCAATGGTATCACATGTATAACTAGGCCCATTCCTATTTATTTCCCAATCATCAATAGTTATTTTATTTTCAAAATCATTAATTAATAATTTCAACATTTCAATACGATGAATTTGAGAGGCTATTGGCTTATTTTTTTTTAACGGGGATTGATTTGCAGGAATAAGAATAAAATGAGCCATATCAAACCTATTAAGGCATGTTTCTATTATTTTCAGATGACCTAAATGAGGTGGGTCAAAGCTTCCTCCAAAAAAATAAATATTCATTTGTATAATTGATAATAATGATGAAGTTTTAAGCCAGACTCAGTCTCTTCAAATAAAGAAACTGCAGTTTCATATTTTTCCGATTGTAAAAATCTATCTTTTTCAGTTTCTAAATACCTTCTAGCGCCATTACGATTATCATTCAATATATGAGTAAAAATTATTCCAATTCTTGCCTCATCTGCAAAATCAGTATCATAATAATTATTTAAAACTGATCTAAAATAAATAATAGCTGATTCATACTCTTCTAATTTCAAATAAAGACGTGCAACTTCATATTCTTTTTTTGCTAATTTATAACGTAATTCTGTAATTGAGCGCTCTGCATGTTCAATGAAAATAGATTTAGGAAAATCTTCAATAAACATTTGTAATTGCTCCAACGCTCTTTTAGTCTGCTTTTGATCTCGCTGATATGAATTAGAGGATGAAATGGCACATTCACAAATCCTATAACGCGATTTTTCTATTTTATCAAAATCATTGCTAAACCTAATATATCTATCATAGGAAACCCATGCCTCATCATATTCTTTGATTTCAAAAAGACACTCACCCTTATAAAATTGAGCTTCATTTGCTAACTTTGAACCCGAGTCACTCTTAATTATGTAATCAAATTCATCCCGCGCTCTAGAAAATTTTTCCTTATTAAAAAAACTCATGGCTTTTTCGAAATTGGATGAAAAATCTTGATCTATATTGACTGATTTATTTCCACAGCCAAAAAATAATAAAATAAATATTCCTATGAGAATTTTTTTCATCTTCATTTCCAATTTAAAGTTAATTTAATTCCACCTATGCCTGATCTGTTTTTTAAATCTGGATATAAATCTAAATTCATTAAATATTTGGACTTTGACATTTTTGATAAAATCAATATGTCAATCATGCTAACAAAATGATTAATAATCATATAACTTCCAACTCTTTCAGATCTAATTTTAAATTCATTATATGCTGACCATTCATCTTGATATGAATTTTGTTGTGGTGAGGTTATTAGAGAATTATTATTATTTGTTTCTGACACAACAGCAGCATCAAGAGCATCATCCCAACCAGCAAAATACATGGAATATTTTTGAATTCCTTCATAAAAATGATGATCTAAAATAAGTTTTGCATCCGCAACATCTAAGGCTGCAGAGATGTCTGCAACATCTACATTACATTCTCTGCTTTGAATGTGATAAGATTGATTCAAATCTGAAGAGATATCACATAATTCCATATAAATGGGTTTAAATTTATTTTCACTACTTGAACTAATAATTTCATCATCATATGTAAATTTAACACTATGGCTATGATCCCAAATGTCTGGATAACAATAAGGTTCTTCATTACATCCTACTCCCTCATCAGTATCATTAATAAAAACTCCCCTAACTTCATTCCATGAATCTACTGTCCCATCGAACCAGCTAGGTGTATTAAATGATTCCCATGCATAATAATCATGTATCCATCTAGCTAAATCCCAATGATCTTTAGCATGCAATTCATATGAATCTCTTTTGTCTTGCGCTTTTTTTTCATTAAAGTTCTTTGCAAATAACGCTAGCCCATCGATTCCTAGAAAAATTAATCCTCTTTTCCATTTGCCCATATATGCTTGACCTGATCCAGGGATAATAAATGATGATAACATTCCAGCTATTAAAGATTTATTTTTTTTTTCAATTTTTAAATCATCATTCATCAAAAGATTAGTATCTGAAATAGTAGTTTCTAAATTAGAAAGTAACAAGGAATGGACAAAGGTGTTTTCTATATTGGAGATATTACAACAAGCAATTGTCAACATACTAAAAAAAATATTACTAAATACAATTATTTTCAAAAAAACACCTTAATAGTCAAATAATAAAGTAAAATAATGCTTCCCCTTGTTATCGATATCATCAATTGGTTGATGAAATTCATAACCTATTGCTGTCGGATAAGAATAAAATGAAAAACCATTTATTCTAAACTCCAATCCATATGATAATTTATGATTTTCCATAAAATCTTTAAAGCCTTCATCCATGGCTGCACCAATTTGAAAAGTCCCACCTAATGACATATTCTGCAAATTGAATTGTGCTAAAATAAAATTTTCTTCCATGAAAATTGGCAATCTAATTGTACTAGAGCCAATTAAATAATAAGGACCAGTCAAAGTACTATCGTAAAAAGTATAGCCTTTCATTCCAGGCATTCCTCCTCCAAAAAAATGAAAGAAATTATCTATTTTTGAATTTGACACTCCTCCACCTGACATCGCCATGGTGGCGACTATTTTATTTTCTTTATTCAATGTAAAATGCTTGTCAATATCAAATATAAATCTAAATGTATTATGTGGTCTAAAATTTGCACCAAACGTGCTATGCTCCTCGCTAACTGTAAATCCATCCATGAACTGATTCCATTCATGACTAATGATTCCATGAATCTCATATCCATTATTTGGCAACATATTCATGGCATGGCTTCTCTTCCGCTTATCCAAATCATAAATCAATGACAAGGATTGAGCTCTATAATAATCAAAACCAAACTCCCCATATCTATGAATAGTATTTAAACTATCATAGTCCCAATATTGATACACATTTTGATAAATATGCTGCCTATAATTACTAAAATTATATTGTACTTTATATTTATGAATACCTATTGCAAAACGAGAACCAATATCTACAGAAAAAAGATTAAATTTTAAATCATTATAAATATGAATATTATCTACAGTGGTACCATCTATACGTGGATAAAGAAATGGTTTTTTTGCCTCCCTGTGTCTAGAAATCCAAAATAGATTTGCATAATAAGTAGGCTTGTATTTCATATATTCCATCATTAAAAAAACATCCATGTCCCATAATTCATTTGCAGAAATTCCACCAAAAATAGAAAAACGATCAATTACTTCAGAACTATAAAAATATAATCCAGGCTTTATGGTATTATAATCTACCATCAATTTTGGGATAATAGACATTGATAACATCTTCTCTTCATAATTAACCGCAGACAAGGGCTTGCCTAAAATTAATTCTGATAAATCCTGATCATTAAAATAGTTAAGTTCATAGCCCACTAATTCAGATGGAATGATTCTTTTTTGACGTATCATGGAAATATTATATCTACCATTTTCAAACAAACTAAATAAAACTTTTCCTGACTTTGAAACATTTGGCATGAATGCGCCACCTAAAACATTAGTGATATATTCATCTACTCCCTGTTTGGAAAAAACTAAATTCATAATTCCAGTTTCATCTGTAACATAAACAATGCCATCTAACATGTCAGAAGGATCCCTATTGTCCCAATATGTTTTTTCTACCAAAACTAATTGGCCTGAGACTTCATTGACTTTATAAATCTCTCTACCTTGATGATACACTCCATCTACATATAATACATCATCTATCCATGCCAAAGAAAATAAATGCATCCCATTATCTAAATTAGTCAAAGATGTAAAAGGTAATTCTTCATTATCAAAATTTACATCTGAAGAAATCATTATATTAGATGTTCCATCATAACTTTTTATCGCAGCAATCGTATTTGTTTTAGAATTAAATGCAGGAGAGGTTAAACGGCTATCAAATGTCATCCTTTTTTCTTCTTCTTTTTCAATGAAATAAACATATAAATCAAAAAAGCTTGATCCAAATTTATTTGGTTTACTTCTTTTTGAATAAATAATGGTAGAATCATTTATCCAAGATGGAGCAGAATATGCACCTGATGCAATTTTTTTTGATAATGAATCGGAAAAATCATAATAAAATAAATCTGTTTGTCCAAATCCATCATTGTCTTTATTAGACAAGTATGCAAATCTTTTTTCATCAGGAGACCATACAGGATGTATATTGGTAGTACCATCAGAAATGATCACTTCACCTTTTTCTTCATTCTCAAGAATTGTTTGAGTTCGTTTATGATAATCCATTTCTAATTCAGATTTCCATTTTTCATATAGTTCATTCCCTAAAATACCTGTAGAATTTTTCATTGATATATTAATTGAATAATTAAATGGATTAGATAATTCATTTGATATTTTCTTTAATACGTCCAATCCATAGTTATCAACTAACCATTTACAAAATAAAAAACCTTGATTGTAAATTGATTCATTTCCAATTCCTCTTTTCCCAAAGGAATTCATCGCTTCAAAAGATAATAAATTTTCATTTAAAATACGATCCCTTACAATCATGTCACGATGTGAATCCCAAAAATCAAAATCTGCATTTGGATACATGAATTGAGCAGTTCCTTCAGCCAGCCATGGAGGCACACTAACTCCTGGAATTGGATAGCTCATTAAAACATTAGGATACCCATAAAGAACATCTTCTCTTTTTTCATCTTCATAATTTAAAAATTGAATAAATGAAGTAGGGAACCTTCTAGGGTATTTCATGGCCACACCAATCTGAACTATATGAGTAAATTCATGAGTTATTACATTATTCAACCATCTATGTGCACCTCTTAGATCATAGTCTAATGGCAAAGCCCAAATTACAATTTTATTATCATAATAATAAGCCATTCCATTAGATTTATCATCTACATCTTTTATAATCAAATGGGTTTTTGAATCTGGCTCAAAATCATAAAATGAAGTAATCGGATCATAAATTTTTTCAGCAACAATAGCAGCTTCTTCAGCAGATCGCTTAGTCTCTAAATGATAATGAACAAGGAAATGTTCAGTTTCAATTGTTTTCCATTCTAATTCGGGATGATTATGCCAACTTTGGGAAAATGCGTGACTAATAAACACTATAATAAAAAATAGGTTATTCATTTTATGACAACCAACCTAACTAATTCTGACTTACCAATTTCTCTTTTTACTTCTGCCAAATACAAACCTGAATCAACAGAAATTTCATTCCATTGAATTTCATTATATTCATTACCAGTAGTCGTCAATTTCTTTAAATCATCCTTTATCAAAAAACCTGCAGCATCATATATACGAATTTCCACACTTCCTGCAGTACTATCCATAAAGAATCTAAATGTAGTTTTTCCCTCTGTTATTGGATTAGGGTAATTATATGCCTTTTGCATATAATGGCTCCCCGTATTAATTGATGAAACATGCAAGCTCATTTCATCAGTTGTAGCCAAGCCAGATCGACGCCCTTGGGGGTTAAGCCAATAACTATTTTCTATTTCATAATCAAACAATAATAATCTAGAACCATCAATAAGCGCCATCTTATCATCCCAATAAGGCACCATTGCCAATGATTGATTGGAATCAAAAGAAGATATTTTTTTTATCCTCATACCCGAATTTGACAAAATTACCAAATCTTCATTTTCTCGACATATTATTTCAGGTTTTTCATCTTCAATGTCTATTATGTTTGCTACTAATGGTATCCCTGAAAAATCTCCATCAACAGGAAAACCATCTACTAAAGTACCGTTATGATTTTTTATAATTATTCTTCCATTTTCAACGGTAATAATTTCATCCAAACCATCTTGATCAATATCTCCTAAAGATTGAATATCTGAGATACAGGTTGAATCTGACATGGTTTCAAGAAAACCACATGAATATAAATCATTATCAAAATTCAAACAAAAAGGATCAATGCAAGAGCCAAACTCTAAATACTCAATCAAACTTTCATGAGAATAAATAAACTTCTCTTCATCTTCCATAAAATCAAAATTATTTCCATCTGCATCTATTCCAACAGTAATATCTCCATTATGAGAATGCTTATAAATAATGCCATTTTTCTCATAAAAGACATATCCTTTCAAGTCATCTACCATATTACCTAAATATTTTATTGGCTCATCAGAAAGATGAAAAACATCCATGCCATCATCTAAAACAATTTTTATGAACATTTCATCAGATATTTCACTAAGTATTTCAAAGGATAAAAATGATTCAGAATCATTACTAGATTTCGTATTAGGATATGATGAATCATTAAATATGATTTTTTGAGAATTAGGATTTGCTTCATCAAATGCAGGATTATCTTTATACCAAAAATCCCATTTCCACCCATATGAATTAGAATTACTCATAAATAAATAACTTTCAAATCCTATGTCAAATGCTCCATCTGCTTCTTCAATCTGAATAGATTTATTATTACTATCATTATTTACCCCTATCAAGTAAGCACTTTCCAATGGCTCTACAACATGCCAAATCAAGATACCTGAACCAGGAAGACCAATGTCATAATTAATAAAATGAGAAAAAACATCATTTTCCATTTCCATGCTAAGGATTTCCAATTGACTATTAATAATACTTAATGCTTCAAAATAATCTAATTTCACATTAGAAAATGGAAACTCATCCATACAACTTTTTATTGCTACTACATTGGATATGATTTCATTCATATCTAGACCAGCACAATTTAAGTTGCATTTTTCACACAAATAATTATCAGCTAGCAAATACCTAAGGAGCTCAATGTCAAATCCTGGAATAATCTCATTATTTCGATTTTCAATTAAAAAATACTCATTGTCTGAAATATTAATTTTATAAATGGCATTTTTATTTTGAGATAATGAAGCTATTAGTAAAGAATCTGGATTATTATTGTAATTAATTACATTTACATTAGACCAACCTGCTTTAATCCGAGTCCATGGCGTAGGCACTGCAGGTATTACTCCATGGCCATTATTTGAGCCATGATCCATCAAACCAAAGAAACCTACTCCAGGATCGCCATAATTAATGGAATTTGCATCATTATTAAACATGGGAGGTAGCCCTAATTCATACCCTAATTGTAATGCAAAAACACCAGTCAGCCCAATTTGTATGTCACAAAGATCCTCTGTGCCATAATCTTGATTCCCAAAAATGTCTTCTACAACATCATAATAAATTAAATTCTGAGTTTCAGGTAATAATATACCTGTTGAAATTTCATACAATATGTCATTCTGATTAATTGTAGAGGACTGAATACCTAACATCATTGTCTCATCAATATATGCACTTTTTAAATCATAAATAGTTGGATCTAGTGAAGGATAAGAAAATTCCTGACCAACACCTGCATGAAAAACAATAAAAACAACATCATGAGGAGAATAGCTCTTATCTTGAAAAAAACTCTCAATATCAAATTTGGCTATGTCAATAACTTCAGTAAAAAACTCAGCTAATAAACCATCTCCTTTTGCATAATATTCCATTTCTTCAGAAACAGTATAATAACCATCATCCAATGAATTAGAATTTAAAATCACATGAGCTTCAAAAGATAAACTACCATTGGAAATATTTTCGTAATAACTACCAACGGCATTTAATTGTCTTAAAAAATATGATTGATCATGAGGAGGTGGATCTAATAAAAAACTTTTACATCTCAAACTATCACTATCATAAAATTTATCATATTGACTTACATCTTGATTTAAGAATTTACCTGTCCCACTTGTTTTTGGATTATTTGGATTTTCTAATTGAAAATCAGCCATTATCCCTATTAATCTAAGCGTACTTGGGATATCAAATGCAGTTGAAGAGTTTTCATTATTAATAATAGAATATTGTAAGCTCTCTGGAAAAGAATTAGCCCCGAATACGAGGCTAATCATAAAGAAAAAAATGCGAAGATAATTCAATGATAAATTATAATTATTATAATGTCATGTTAATGGAAAAAAACATGGTATTTGCACGTGGATGACCTTGCTCACCCGCAGTATATCCAAAATCAAAACCATATTGCAACAAACGTATTCCCGCACCAAAAGTAGGGTTAATCACCTTACCTTCATCATCATAAATATAACCTGCTCTAAGAACAAAATTATCTGTATACCAATATTCAAGACCAAAATTATATATCATGTTTTTAAATTCATCAGTAAATTTTCTTTTATTACCAGTTCCTTTTTCAATTTTAGCATTTCCAGATTCATTTTCATTTCCATATTTTCCATTATCATCTTCCACCCATCCTCCATCGCAACTATATTCATCAAGCGACTCTTTGGTAACACCTCCAGAACAATCATAGCCCCCAATTTCCCTATCACCACTCAAATCAAAATCACCCCCATAGTACCAATCATCTAACCATGCTGTAAAAATAGCCAAATACCACGGATCATCAAAGTATCCATTAGAATCATATTCTTTTTCACCATCTTTATTATAAACTGCAGACTCATCATCAATTCCAATAAAATTCCCAGTCTTATCATAACCACCAACGAATCCATCTTCATCCCAATCCATCATTTGATAACGAGAAACTAATAGTTTATTTGCATCAAACATAAAATTTAATTTATTATTTCCATCATTATATAATTGAGCAAATAATCCCATCCGCATATTAGTAGGTGACGGATCAGCCTGCTCCGCATCAACAAATGTAATCTTTGGTCCAATATTAGAAATACAAAAACCTAAATTAAATTTATCTTCGTCGGACTCTTCAATGGCCATTGAATCAACTTCTTGTAATATAGTTTCCTGTAGCAACATCATTGATTCAAACCCAATCAACAAATCATCAATCATTTTAATTGTTTCATCATCCCTTTCAGATAATTCTTGTGCTATTTCATTCATAAATTCAGAATTTTGTTTTAGTTCTCTCATTGAATTCAAACTATCTAATAATCCATCCACCTTAGATAAAAGAATTGAAAGTTCTTTATCTAATTCCTCATAAGATGATAAATCATTAAAAACTTTTAATTTATTTTTCTTTATTTTAATTTCATCCAATAAAAGCTCTTGATCTTCCAATATGTCATAAATGTTACTTTTATTATCAAAAAAATCAATAATCTTATCATTTATTTCACTTTGATAATCACGAACATCTAATAATGAATTAAACCATTTTTTAATATTTTTAATTTTTTTTATTTTCAAGGTTTCAGAATTTTCTTTAAATTTTTTCAAATACCCTATGTCAAATGCAAAATCCGTAGAATGCCCTTTCCCTTCTTCTCCTTCTGTGCGATGTTCCGATAATTTTTGATGAAAGATCTTGGCATTGAACCCAATTGATGAAGTTTCTGATAATTTCGTACCAAAACTAAGTGATGCTGCCCCCATAAAACTCATCCAATTGCTTGTAGGGTTTCCTAAAGCATCCATGCCAATTTGCTCTCCAAGATTCAAATAAATAACATGTCCTCCCACAGAACCCAAACCTTCAATGTAATGTCTATATGCAAGAAATTCATAATACAAATCATCTGCTAAATTTGGCAACCATTGAACATGCATGCCAACTGCCTCCCTTCCTTTTAAAAAGGCTAACCCTGAGGGGTTATAATAACTAGCATATGCATCATTAACTTTTGCTACTTGCGCTTCTCCAGCACCTTGTGGGCCAGCACCAGGAGAAATCAGCAGAAAAATTGCTCCTGCTTCTCCAACTGCAAATAAATTATTTAATATTATGATGAATAATAATAATGATTTCTTTTTCATAATTTTACCTTATAATAAAAAACCGAGTATCCCATAATACTCGGCTCATGAATATACTGTTAACAGGATTACATTTCATATCGAAACTAAAGCTATAATATTTAATGATCATTGATCTATAAAGACCCTGCTAACAATACTCTATGTAAATTACCCTTTCAATTGGTTATAATTTATCTGTTTTCCAACATAGAAAACAATACTGTCATAATATAAACAAATAAAAAACAATAAAAGTTCCCAAAATTATAACTTTATTATTTTTTGCCTTTCCAATATGCTTTCATGTATTTAGTAGGATTATTTTTAAAATCTTTCACAACAGATCGCAAATCATTTACTAAATCATTCATGCTTCCATGTAATGAATCATCATTTATAAGTTTTCCTAATGTACCTTCTCCAGAATCAATTTTCAATAATATTTCATCAAGCTGATTAGACATAGTCTTAATGGATTTTGTACTAGCATATAATTCATCAATCACTTTATTAAATTTTTCAGGTTCATCTGTCATGATTTTAATATTATTAAGAATTTCATCAATTTTTTTCATTTCACCATCCATGCCATTTTTTAATTCATCAGATAATTCTCTTAAATTTCTTATGGTTGTTTGAAAATTATTTTTATCTTCATCAGAAATTATATTCTGATGATTAGTAATGAATTCAGATAAATTCACTGAAAAAGATTCCATATTCTTTAATGTCATTTGAATATTCTTTTTTTCTTCATCACCTAATGTTGATTTTAATTGACGGGCAAAAGCTGACAAATCATGTGTCATTGGAACTATGTCAGGCGTTAATTCAGTAAAATCAAACTCCCTTAATCCCTCTACTGTTGCACCTGGTAAAATAAAATCTTTTCTATTAAATCCTGGTGTAATTGAAATGAATTTAGAGCCAATCAAACCTTCGCTCTTTACTTCGATTTTAGAATCAATTGGAATACTAAAAGAAAAAGAATTATCAATAGATAACTCTACTGCAATTTTTTGTCCTTTAATGCGAGTTTGAGACACTTTTCCTATTTTTTTACCAAGCATGTCTACTTGATCACCCATATGTAAACCTTGAACATTATCAAATAATACTGTAAACATATAATTTGATTTTCGCAATGAAATTTCCTGCAAATAAAGAAGGCCTCCTATGAAGACAATACTAAAAAAAATAAATGTAAACCCAATCCAAAATAATCTTGAAATTTTCATTTCAAATCTCCTTAATTATGCCAAAGTACTATTACCCGTAATAAATTGCTGAACTATCACATTATCTGTTTCATGTAAACTACTAGAGTTACCATCATAGATAATATTGCCATCATTTAACATTATCACTCTATCAGCAACATCATTTACAGTCTTCATCTCATGAGTTATTATAACAGATGTCACATCACCACTCTTTTGAAATTTATTTATCAATCTATTTATGCCATCAGTCATAACTGGATCTAAGCCTGTAGTAGGTTCATCATAAAATAAACAAGATGGTTTTAAAGCTATTGCCCGAGCAATACCTATACGCTTTTTCATCCCACCAGACAATTCTGAGGGCATTAATTCCTCAGTATTTTCCATTCCAACTTCTCTTAAAGAATTTTTTACTCTATCTCTTATTTCATCTTTATTTAATAATGTAAGCTTTTTTAATGCTAAACTAATATTATCACTTACATTCAATGAGTCAAATAAAGCCCCAAATTGAAAAACCATGCCAATCTTTGACCTGATCTCTTGAAGTTGTTTGAAATTCATTGAATTAATAAGTTTATTATCTATATATACAGTTCCCAAATCAGGCTTCAAAAGTCCAATAAGACATTTTAATAATACTGATTTACCTACACCACTCTTACCAATAATTGTAACTGCTTGACCTTTGGGTATGGAAAAATTAATATCCGATAGCACTCCCTTGTCACCAAATGATTTACTAAGATTTTTAACTTCAATCATAATAAAATTTCAGCAAGAAAATAATCTAAAAACACTATCATCACACAAGATACAACGACTGTTGATGTAGTCGATTTACCCACTCCATTTGCTCCACCTGAAGTAAAATAACCTTGATAACAAGCAATTGATGTAATGGCAAAGCCAAAGCAAACCCCTTTAATCAATCCAAACCAAGCATCCCAAGGACGAAACCAACTCCTCAAGCCTCTAATAAATTCAGCTTGACTTATGTCCATTGCATTCATTGCCGTAAACATACCTCCTATTATCCCAAAAAAATCAGCTATTATGACTAATAATGGAAACATTATTAGTGCAGCTACAATTCTAGGAAAAATTAAAAATGAAATAGGATCAAATGATAATGACTCTAAAGCATCAATCTGTTCAGAAACACGCATGGTTCCAATCTCAGCAGCAATTGTTGCACCAACTCTACCCGTCATTACCAAAGCTGTCATCATTGGTGCTAATTCCAACAATACTGATTCTCCCACAATACTCCCCACAAACCAATTTGGTACAAACCCAGATTCAAATTGATATGCTGCTTGTACAGATGTTACCATTCCTGAAAATAAACTTGTCAATATCACAATAGGTATGGATAATATGCCTATTTGATACATATGGTCTATTGATAAGTTTAAATATTTATGCCATGTAAAAAATGATCTAAACATACTAATCATTAATTCTACATAACGACCTATTCCCTCAATAAAAGAAATTAATAAATTTAATGGAGATAAAAATAATCGTTTAACTTTAAAAAGTCTATTATTAGCCATTTAAATCTTCAATTTGAATTTGAAACTCACCAATATCTTTAAACTCTCTATACACAGATGCAAATCGTATAAAAGCAACTTTATCAATATTTTTTAAAGTTTCCATGACAAGCTCTCCTATTTGATGTGCTTCTATTTCAATATTAGATATATTACTAATTTTTTCTTCTACATCTTGTATGGCATTTTGAATTATTTTTTCTGAAACAGGCCGTTTTTTACAAGCAATATGAAAACTTTTCTCTATTTTATTTCTATCATATTCTTCTCTAACTCCTGTTTTTTTTACAACCATGACAGGATTAGTTAATATATATTCATATGTGGTATATCTAAATGAACATTTATTGCACTCCCTTCTTCGACGAATTGATGCGCCTTGTTGAACCGAACGGGAATCTACTACTTTTGAATCTTCATTATCACAATTAAGACATTTCATTTATTAATAACTCTTTATTAATTGGAAATTCAGAACAAAGTTCAATGACTTTATTTTTAGTAGAAGAAATAGTTTTTTCATCATCTATATTTTGTATTACACCATCAATTAAATGTGCTATTTCTTTCATTTCATTTTCTTTCATTCCTCTAGTAGTTAGAGCTGGCGTTCCTATTCTTATACCACTTGTAATCATTGGACTTCTTTCATCAAAAGGAACCATGTTTTTATTTGTTGTGATTCCAGCTTGCTCTAATACAATCTCAGCTTTCTTACCAGAAACCAATTTATTAGATAAATCAACCAATACCAAATGAGTATCTGTTCCTCCTGAAATGAGTTTATATCCTAAATCAAGTAAAGAAGTTGCTAATATGTCTGCATTTTTCACAATCTGATTAGAATAATCAAGAAAATCAGGTTCCAATGCTTCTGCAAAAGCAACGGCTTTTCCCGCAATAACATGCATTAATGGTCCACCTTGAACTCCTGGCATAACAGATGAGTCCATAAGTTCTGATACATTTTTTATTCTACCAGATTTAGGCGCAATCATACCCCAAGTATTTTCAAAATCTTTACCCATTAAAATAATTCCGCCCCTAGGACCTCTTAATGTTTTATGTGTCGTAGAAGTTGCTACATGACAAAATGGCCACGGGGATGGATGAATGCCTGCTGCAATAAGTCCTGAAGGATGAGCTATGTCTGCCATGAGAAAGGCTCCTACTCTATCAGCTATTTCTCTAAAATTTTCAAATTCTATAAATCGAGGATATGCACTGCCACCACAAATAATTAATTTGGGCTTATGTTTCACTGCTAATCTACTTACCTCATCAAAATCTACTCTACCTGTCTTTTTATTAACACCATAAGAAATGAATTCATATAACTTCCCAGAAAAATTAACTGGGCTTCCATGTGTCAAATGTCCACCATGGGCCAAATCTAATCCCATGACAGTATCGCCGGGATTTAATAAAGTTAAATAAACTGCCATGTTTGCCTGTGATCCTGAATGAGGTTGAACATTAGAATATTCTGATTTAAATAATTCTTTTGCCCTATCTCTAGCGATGTTTTCCACTTCATCAACAGCCTCACAGCCGCCATAATATCTTTTACCAGGATATCCCTCAGCATATTTATTGGTCAATACTGAGCCAACAGCCTCCATCACGGCCATACTAGTAAAGTTTTCAGATGCTATCATCTCCAAAGTATTTTTTTGCCGATTTAGTTCTTTTTCAATACTACAATATATTTCATGATCTAATTGACTTAAATTCATTTTTTATACATCCAATTTATTAATTCTAGCTTCATGTCTCCCTCCTTCAAACTCTTCACTCAACCATATCTTTAATACTTCAACTGCTTGTTCAAATGATACAAAACGAGCTCCAAAAGAAATTATGTTTGCATTATTATGCATGCGAGAAAGCTTCACAATCTCTTTTGGACCACCATAATAAACTATCGCCCTTACGCCCTTAATTCTATTTGCAGCCATTGCTTCCCCTTGACCAGATCCTCCTAAAATTATGCCTTTTGAATTTTTATTTTCAGATACTTTTTTTGCTGCAGGCAATATGAAATCAGGATAATCATCTAAAGAGTCAAAAACTAAAGCACCACAATCTTCAACATCATAATTATTAGATTGTAAAAACTCTTTCAATCTATTTTTTAATTCAAAACCTGCATGATCTGTTGCAATATAAATTTTCATTTTTTTCTCTCAATAGTTTCATTTATCCAATCATAACACTCACCTTGTGGCTTTACAATATTTTCACTCTCTGGGCGCATAAACCAATCAGCAGCCGTTGTTATATAATTTTCTTCCAAAAAATCCCTTCTTACCTTGGCCTGCTTAAAACCTTTTGTTAATGCTAATTCATAATTTTTCCAGGAAATTTCATAAACAATTTTATCCCAAAATTGCAAAGGATCATTACTGCATGATTCTGCAACAGAAAAATATACTTCAGCTCTTTGATATAATGTTTCTGAACGATTATTGCTAATTTTAATTGCTTTTTCAGCCCAATCAAATGCATTTTGAAAATCTTCTTCAACTAATAATATTTTAGAAATTTCAAGGGCAACTTTATAATTTGTCGGATCAATCTTCATAAGCTCTTGATATATTTCTAAAGCTTTCTTTTCTTTATAAAGATTTTGATATGCTTCTGCCAAAGCAATTAATACTTCAGCATTATACTTATCATAAATCAATAATTCATTTGCAACTTCAACTATTTTTTCATTTTCATCAGAGTTCTTTAATGCCACAATATAATCAATTCCATATTGAATATTAGAAGTTTCTGATTCCCAACGTTCTTTATCTACATCAGAGACATCTCTACCAAGCGCCTCAAAAGCAGCCTTTTTTTCCGCATTAGCTTTTTTATTACCTTTATCATATTTTAACCAAATATCTATTATGTTAATTTGTTCTTCAAACATATTTTCTTTTCTATAAACTTCACTAAGTAACTCTAAAACTTCAATATTATTTTCTTCCATAATTAATATTTTATCAAAATAATAAATTTGAGATTCAAATTTACCAGCTCTACCTGCATTCTTACCTGCCATTTTTAATAACTCCATATCATCTGGTGTATATTTAAGACCTTGATCAAATACATAAGCAGCACTATCAAGTAATCCTAATTGTTGAAATGAATAAGCCATGTATTTAAAAGTATTCTCAGGATCAACACTCCCACAATTACAAGCCAATAATTGTTTATAATTATCTACTGCACCTCTCCAATCACTATTTTGATAATTAGATGATGCAAAATTCAATAATAAATCACAAGGGTCACAATCTTCCAAATATGCATTAGACACCATATCCATGCTTGGAGATTCTGTTTCAGGCGGAACACAACCAATTACGATTAAACTGATTATAAATATTTTTTTCATGAAATCATTTTCTCCTTCTTTTCATAAACCATTTCTCTCCAGTCATAACACCTATATGGAGACTTAAATAATTTTCAAATTTATCATTTACAATTAAACTTTCTCTCTTACCTGATCTTAATGCAATATCAATACTTTGACTATTAGATAAATACTCTAATCCAAAACCTAAAGTAAACCCTAAATCAACAAAATCATTCCCATTGGAATTTAATTCTTTCAAATAAAATCCAGTTCGTAAATTCACATTATTCCACAATGAAAACTTAGGATTGTTAATTCTTTTATAAAAACCAAAATGAAAAGAACGTTCTTTTGGAGCCAATTTGTTAAATAACGATACAGCTTCAGGTAAATCAATAGGATGATTTATTCTAGCTTCCATGATAAATCCTAAATTTTTAATTTTTTTATAATGATACCCTAATGCTAATTCAGAAATATTGTCACTTACTTTATAATCATAATAATTATAATAAATTGTATCAGAAGTATTTTGCATATCTTTTCTGTTAATCATCATTTCACCATCAATTGAAGTTCTAAAAGTAAATTCATGTATGTCATAAATGTATTTACCTTCTAAAATCATTCTCGACCCAGAAAATTTATTAGAATTCTTTAGATATGTATCTTCTCTATGCTCTTCATAAAGATAATACAGATCATCATCATGCCAAAATTCATATATTGCCATTTGATTAGACTGTGTACTATCAATATTTACTTCATAAGCTCTACGTCTTTCATCTACGGTTTGATTACCAAAAAGAAATGAATATTGAAAACCAAATGACAACTTAGGATTAAATTTAAAAGAATATTGTATGAAAAGATCCGAAATACCTCCTTTAAGAAAAAAACTCTTCTGATATGCTATTGGCAATGATGTTGTAACATCATTAACTCCCAAAAATTCAAAACTCTGATCTATTTCAATGGTATTAGTTCGATATGCAGGCTTCAAACCAAATCCAAATGCCTTATGGCCTCCAATGGGAAATAATACTGAAAAATGAGTTAGATCATGTTGAAATTGCTCAGGATATGTTGGAACTTTTAAATAATTCATTCCCGAATGAATGGAAAATCGGGTAAAAGGAGTTTTCCATAATGATGATGGAGAGCTTGATGAAATTTCAAACTGATTACCAGAATAAAATGTGCCATTACCAAGCCCTATTGATGAAATATCTTGATTCCCAATTAATTCACCCACTCCATATAAAGGGAAATTAGTTGCTTGTGGGAAGCAAATATTAAATATAAATAAAAATAAAATTATTTTCATTCCCAATACATCAATCTAATGATGGGGTTTTTTACATGATTAACATTTTCAGTATCATTAAAAAAAATCATTTTTGAATAATTATATAATGCATCATCCGTTTTAATGACTATACTTTCAAAAGAGCCATGGTTTCCATTTTGAAAACCTCTCAAAATATTTCCAATTGGAATAATAATGGAATCATTAGCAGCCGTGACAAGAAATGGATTCATTAATAAAGAAAATTCATCGGATGATTTATTATGGCCTAAATGCAAAATCATACCATCATCATGAATTAATGAATTATCTTTATCAATATGTAAAACTAAATGAGAAAAATCATGACTTATATTTCTTTCTTTATTTTCCAAAAAATTGCCTAATGAATTTCCATCATCATCTTGAAAAAATAAATCAATCGATAATTCATTAGAAAAATTGACAACCAAATCATCTCCTTCATGGACTTCATGGTCAGAAAATGTTATATCTTCAAAAAGATTATTATCATTATGATATGAAATTGAACTTTCATATTCTTTTAAATTGGAAATTTGTTCAAATGGGAAATGATTTAATTTAAATTGCAAACCTTTTAAGGGAGTATTGGTTTGAATGCCAAACTTTATTGAAATGATATCTCCATTCTTAATTATTTCACTTATCCATAATGTAATGCCATTATTAGGCTGAACAGAAAATGAAAGCTGATTTTCCATCCCATATTCATATAGATTCTCACCAAGTTCTGGATATTGTATTTGTGACACATAAAATGCTTCTTGTGAATCAGATATCCCATCCAAGCCCCAATCATAAAATCTCTCACCTTCTCCTTCTTCCCAAAGGCCATCACCATCATCATTCCAATTATGTTCTTTATCACCTTCAGTTCCAGTAAATGTTTCAGCATTCCAGTTATCATTATTTGGATCAATAACATAATTATCAGATATATCTAAATCATTACAATCATTATCTACCCCACAATCATCAAATTCACCCAACCCATCAAAACTATTATTATTTTCTGTTCCAGTAATGTTATAATTAGGTTCATCAACATTAAATAGCCCATCCGTTCCCGTATCTTCATATGGCTCACCAGGGTCCCACTGTCCATTTCCTTCGGTCTCCTCTTCTAATAAGGTTAATGATACTGGTAACCCATCTAACCCCCAATCAAAAAATGGCTCATTAGGGTCCCACTGTCCATTATTTTCAGTCAAACCTAAATCAATCCCATCCCAATCATCTCCATTAGGATCTAGTAAATAATTATCTCCATTAGGATCACTTCCTAAATTATTTGAATCAGCTTCTTCCAAACATGGATTTTCATCATCACCTGTTTCAAAGGCATCTTCACATCCATCAATACCGATATCTTCCCATTTTTCACCTTCTCCTTCTTCCCAAATGCCATCACCATCATCAAGCCAATCAAGTGAATTATTTCCTTCAGAACCATCTGGATTATACGCACTAATTGATACATCGCAACCTCCCGCACCAGTTTCCAAACTATCAGGACAATTATCTAATCCATAATCAAACCATTCTTCACCTTCTCCACTATTCCATTTTCCATCAAAATTTCCATCAATCCAATCAAGCTCTCCATTATTTTCTGTCCCTGTAGTATCAACTGCACTCCAATTATCTCCCATAAGGTCTTGATTTCCAATAAACGCAACAGCATTAGAAATATAAAATTGAATTGAATCTAATTCAGATGAGATAGATGGATCAATTTGTAAATCAATTTGCATAAAATTTAACGGAGTATTCATTTGAGTATTAATAATATTTGAATTCAATTCAAGATCATTATGAACAATAGGAAGTACTATTTGATCAATATCTTGAAAATCAAATGCATAAACCATACCCCATTGAGATTCATCAATATCATCAATTACATATGGTACTTCAATGATTCCTTCAGGGAAAGTAGAAGATTGTATCCAAGCAACATCAATTATCGAATATGAATCAACATATGTTGTGTCCTGCTCATTCATCACATATTTCATCTGCAATAATGGTTTTAATGATGAAGCCTCAACATCAGATGAACGAAATTCTATAAATTGTTCAACACCTTGATCCGTAGGAGAATAAGATATTTTAATTCCAGCATTCTTACTTGAACAGATATCTGTCATAATAGATGCATCATGATTAAATAAATCAATTATAATTTCATTTTTTGAGAATTCAAGATACTCATCTAAAATTAAGACACCTTCCACATTTTCCAATTGTGGATCATTTTCTTCATCAATCAAATTAAGATCTGCAACTAAGGATATCTCTAAAAACTCCTTAGAAATATTATAAATAGACAAGTCATCTGTAGTAATATCAGTTATGGTTTTTATTACAAGATCTAATTCTTCAACTGTTTGGGCATTACAAATATCATGCAAACCCATAATATCTGATCGAATATTGATGAATGCAATAGCCTCATTACCATCCTCTAAAATACCAGAATACAATCTAGAGCTATTTAACATGACATCACTCTCACCTTGCATTGTACTAGACAACGATTGATCTAATAAAAAAAATTTCTGGATCAATGTATTTTCAGTTAGATCATTTAAACCTAGTAAGGGTTCAGATTCACAACTAAAATTAAAAAAACAGATACTACATAGTAATACTGACAGAAAATGATTTTTCAGATAAAAATACATGCTAGAAAAGATTAAAGATCCTTACATGCACTTTCAATCATATTAGCAATTTGTTTCCAATCATCAAGGCATGTACTCTTTGGAATGTCAATAACCATATGATTGGATGATTCGAATTTTTTATATAGATTTTGTTGCTTTTTCATCTTATTCAATAATTGATCTGATTCATAATTTAATGCAATCGTTAAATCTGCATTTTCCATTGCTTCAATATGACAATCTATTTTTTTATCATTTTGAGTAATATTCAAATCAAATGCATCATATATTGATTTTGAAAACTTTCTATAATTATTAACTGAATGAAGTAAATACACTGACTTTATTTTTGAATAAAATTCATCCTTAGAAAATTTTTGTTTCAATATTGCCGGCAATAATCCCGATTGCCAATCATTACAAATAATAACATCAGGCTTCCAAAATAGTGATTTCAAATTTTCTAAAGCGGCTTGATTGAAAAATGTAAATCTTAAATCAAGATCAGAAATAATACGACCATTACGTGATTTGTATATTAATTCAGATAATTCTTTATATAATAAATTATTCTCCATAAAATATACTTGAACCCTAGTATCAGGTATAAATGCTGACTTCATGTTTATTACATGTTTTTTATCATTAAATATTATTGGTAAATCTTTCAAACGAATCACTTCTCGTAAAATATATTTTCTTTCACTTATAAACCCATATTTAGGTTGTGAAACTCTAATGTCAACATCAGTTTTCAAATTTAAACGATTAGTAAATTTTCTAGAAAAATTAGCTAATGAATATGTTTCACAAAATGGTGCTATTTCTGCTGTTAAATAATATATTTTTAATGACATAATTCCTTAATATTGATTTATATAATCTTTAGCTCTAACATAATACTCACTGTTGGGATAAGAATCAAGTAACTCATTAAATTCCATGATAGCTTTATCTATTTGGCCAATATTCATATAACACAAACCAATTTTAAATTGAGCATCATCATCCTTATTTGTACCTGAAAAAGAGAATACTTTATCAAACTCCCTAATGCTTCTCTTATAATCACTTAAAGCATAATAAATTTCTCCTATCCAATATTGACAATTATCAGCCAAATCATGATTGGCATCAGAATGAATCAAAAATCCAAAACCACTTAAACTTTTATCCCATTCTGCATTTTGATAATCGGCCAATGCTTCAATATATTTTTCAGTATATTCTTCATCAGTTATTTTTGGCATAATATTTATTGATTTCTTGTTTCCTAAATCATTTATTTCTTGAAAACTTAATAATAAAGATGAAATTTTATTTTCAATCATTACCATATCAGTCATTATCTCAAAATACAAACTATCCGTATAAAAAGTTCTATCTTCCAATATTTCAATTTTTTGTTGCATTCTATTTAATATAGTTAAATAATCTTGTTCCATTTCATTATTTTCAAGATTCATTAATGTTGCTTTATATTTTTCATTAAAAATTCGAAGCTGATCATTATTTACATAATTACTATCAATTAACCGTGAATTGATATCTAATTGTGCTTGCAGCAAAAGTATTTTTTTTTCTAGATCATTAATTTTATCAGAATCTTGTTCCATTGAGATTATATTTTCAGAAGAATTAGACTTAGTAACCACTAATGGAATCGATTGAGATTTAGTTTGAGGCCTTGGTTTTGAAGTGCCTCCTTGACAAGCAACAAGAAAAAATAAAATAAAACATAAAAAAATCAGCTTTACTTCAAATAGATATTGGTAAACGAGCTTAATATTTAACATCTTCTTAAAAATAAATAAAATATATATTAATAGGGGGGCGTATTTTACGATATATTATATTTTTTACCAACTCATAATAATTATATGTTCTGACTAATCATATTATTTGCTAATCCCAATATTAAAAAACATGTCAATAAAAAAGAACCACCATAGCTTAAGAAAGGAACAGGCAAACCCGTAACAGGAAATAAACCAACTGTCATTCCCATATTAACAATCAAATGAACAAATAGAATACTTGCAAAACCTATTAAGCTCAAAGAACAAAATTTATTGGACATTGTATCAGCAAAACCTATAAACCAATAAAAAATCATGGAAAATGCAATTAACAATAAAACAATTCCAAACAGCCCCATTTCTTCTCCAATTACAGATATTATAAAATCCGTATCTCTAACAGGAAGAAAACGTAATTGAGTCTGAGTGCCACTGCCCAAACCTTTCCCCCAAAAACCACCTGAGCCAATTGCCGTCATTGATTGTATTACCTGATACCCTGCACCTTGCGGATCATTCATTGGATTTAATAAAGTTAAAATTCTATCTCTTTGATGATTATATAAGATGTTATTCCATATAAATGGTGATAAAATTCCACAAAAAATATTTATTACAAAATTTATTGATCCATATATTATTTTAGGTTGATGTAAATATAAAACTATACTAAATATTAACATCCAAATTGAAAAAACAGTTAAATCAAAAGCAGAAATGATACTAATAAATGGTGCTATGATAGAAAATAAATAAAAAACCTGAACTCCACCCCAAAATAGCATTGGCAATACTAAAAATGCATAAACTATGGCAGTCCCAAAATCAGGTTGTATGAAAATAATAAAACAAGGCACTAGAGCTATCCCCAAACTAATCAATAATAACTTAATATCATCAATTTTTCCTTGATAATCTGAAATGAAACGGGCTAATGTGAAAACCAATAATAATTTACCAATTTCTGAAGGTTGAAAAGATAAATTTCCAATAATAATCCATCTACTAGAGCCTCCAATTATGGGCATAAAAAGAGTAATAAATATTAGTATCATAATTACCAAATACAAATGATATGCATATTCATGCAAAAATTGAACACGAAACCATTGAACCATAAAAAAAACCATACAGCCCAATACTATCCAAATCAACTGCTTTGAAAAAGTAGATATAAAAAAAGGAATATCTGGATTTGTATTTTTCAACGTCAAGCAACTTATACATAATATGAAAAGGGTTGGAACAATCACTCTCCAACTAAAATTTAGTTTTTCAACATTTACAAATAATTTATTTATGAGATTATTTATTAGATTCATTATTTCTCATAAAATTAAATATTTGTCTAGAAATTCTTGCACCCTCTACAGAGCCTTTCCCCCCATTTTCTACTAAAACTGCCAAGGAAATTACTGGTACATCATTTATCTCCATATAGCCTGCAAACCAAGAGTGATCATCGCCATGGGGGTTTTGTGCAGTACCTGTCTTACCAAATACATCAGCATTTTTTATACGAGCGAGTTTACCCGTCCCATTCTCATCATTTACAACACTCCATAATGCATTTTGTAAAAATTCCCATGTAGATTTCTTTAATAATAAATCATTTTTTTTAGATTCTATAATTTTATTTATTTTAGGACTATATGTGGAACCGGCACTAGCAATAAGATTCATCATCTGCACTATTTGAATGGGAGTTACTAAAACATCTCCTTGCCCAATTACAAATGTCAACAAATTCCCTTGTGCCCAACCAAACCTACCATATTTATCATTCATATATTGTTTATTAGGCACATTACCTGCTCTCTCCCCTAATTGATCTATGCCTGTAGGTTTACCAAAACCAAATCTTTCTGCCATTTCAGACCAATTCAAAAATGATAATTCATGAATAAGCTTATAAAAATAAATGTTACATGAATTGATTATTGCTTCTTTCATATTAACTTTTCCATGTCCATTGGTATTCCAACAATGAAATGCTCTATCTCCTAATTCATAAGCACCACTACAATTGACTTTCCAATCCATACTGACGCTATTTTCCTCTAGAGCTAAAGCTGCAGCAATCAATTTCATAGTACTCCCTGGAGGATATAACCCTTGTACAACTCGATTTAAAAGAGGAGAATCTTTATCACTATTCCAACTATCCCATACATTTTTCGGAACTGGCCCTATAAAAGAATTCAAATCATAATCAGGTGAAGACAAATAAGCTAATACTTCTCCAGACATGGGATCCATACATACAACTGCGCCTTTTTTTGAATGAAATATAGATTCAATGTAAAATTGCAATTTACTATCTATACTCAAATAGAGAGGATCCCCAGGTAAAGGCTTGACTGGAGGCATTTCATCAATTAAGCCATGGTCAATTCCATAAATATCAACTAAGTGAAATTCTGCGCCATCTACCCCCCTTAATGAAGATTCATAAATTTTTTCAATGCCACTAAAACCAAAAATATCTCCAACTTTATAATTATTTTTATTATTTAATTGTTCTGAATATTTCCTTAAATAACCTAACACATGAGTCAATTTTGCATTATTTGGGTACACTCTTACAGGAGATTCTTCAAAAATCATTCCCGGAAAATCTAATTTATTTTCTTCCAATCTAGATCTAGTCTCAAAACTAATATGCCTTTTAATAGTTTGTGGTCGAAATTTATAAAATGATTTTTTATTTTTATTAATAATAGATAATAAATTTTCTTTTGACAATAATAATTCATTAGAAAGCAAATCATAATTAAACTTATTTGTCACATCAAATGGAATTATCGCTAAATCATAAATCTGCAAATTATCTACTAATGCTATACCATATCGATCATATATAATTCCTCTAGGGGCATGTAAAGAAATTTTTCTAATACTATTTGCTCCTGCTCTTTCTTCAAATTTTTTATGATTATAAATTTGTAAATAAACAAAACGAAGAAAAATCATCATTATTGCAGAAAATAAAATTATAATGAACAATTTACTTTTATTATAATTCAATAAAATCTCTTATTTCAAAATACCATTAGTCATAATATATCTATCAAAAAATAATAATATGCAAAAACATAAAGCTGATTGACAAAAAACAATCTGACAAAAAATAATTCCACCAATCATCAAGCCATTCAAGGAAATAAAATAAAATAAAATAAAATGGAGAATATAAATAAGAAAAATAATTACCAAACGAAATTTGATATTCCATATACTACGATATAATGCCAAACTACCTAGACTATAACCAATTATTGACTTAATCAATGACATGGAACCAAGCAGATCTAATTGTGTTGCGAAATCTTGAATAAAACCAAGGGAGAAACCAATCAATATTGCTTCCAACCTACCATAATAGAAACCAATATATGTTAAGAAAATAATTAAAATATCTGGAACAATAATTATTCCACCAATATTCATAATAGGAATAAATAATTGGAAAATTAAAATTAGAATTAATAATAATACAATTTTTATTGAATGCAACTTAATCATAGCATGATAAAAACAAAATCAAAATCAGTAATTTCCCCTAAGATTTCTACAATTACTTTTTTAAAAGGTTTTTCTTTTTGATTACTAATTGAAATAATTCTTGCTACAGGTATATTAGCTGGATAAATCTCTGAAATCCCCGAAGTATATGCGATATCCCCTATATCTAGTGGCGTTGTTTTGCGAACACCATCTAAAATTCCATATTTACCGTGAGTAGGCATAAAAATACCTAAAGTTCTTTCTTCACCAACCCTGACTGAAACTCTAAAATTATTATCAGTAATTAATTGAATTAATGATGCATGATCATTAATTTCAACAGTCTTCCCAAGCAATCCCTTTTCATCCATAACTGGCAAATTATCTGACATTCCATCTAATAGCCCTATGTCTACTACCATAGTCTTATTAATAGTTCCAAAACTATAATTAACAACATTTGCAGTAATGTAATTAATTACTTGATTATCAATAAAGTTTAAAAGATTTTTTAAACGTTTGTTTTCTTTTTCAAAACTTTTTAATTGAGAATTTATTATTGAAAGCTGTATTAATTTATTTTTCAACAATTCATTCTCCTCCTTTATACTAAATATGTCCTTATACCAACTAATTGGAGAAGAAAGCTTACTAGCAGTCCAAGATAATTGTAATTTTAATGTTTGGATTTGTGGAGAAGAATTAGAAAATAAAATAAATAAAGATATTAATGACGTTAATAATAAAGCCAGAATATCTTTATTTATATAAGAAATTCTGGTTTTATACATTAAGGTTGGATTAATACTTCTTTAAATTTCTTTATGTCTTCCAGAACAAGGCCAGTACCTTTAACAACTGACAACAATGGATCTTCTGCAACATTTACAGGAAGGTTAGTCTTATTTCTAATATGCATGTCAAGATCTTTCAACAATGCACCACCACCTGTTAATATTATACCAAAATCAATAATATCTGATGAATGTTCTGGTGGCGTTTTATCTAATGCATTTCTAATGGCTGTAGTAATTTGGAAAATAGTTTCTGATAATGCCTGTCTAATTTCATCAGAAGAAACCTCTATGGTTTTTGGTATTCCAGTAATCATGTCTTGCCCTTTAACTGCTATTTTTGGTCCAGAGTGCCTAACTGCAGAACCTACTCTACATTTAATATCTTCTGCCGTTCGCTCTCCAATCCCTAATTTATGTTGATCTTTAAACCAATCAACGATTGCCTTTGTTTGCTCATCACCTGCAATTCTAATTGTTTCAATAGTACCAATTCCATTTAATGAAATAACAGCAATTTCTGTTGTACCGCCACCTATGTCAACAATCATATTTCCGACAGGCTTACTAACGTCAATACCTATTCCAATTGCAGCTGCCATAGGCTCTTCTATAAGATAAACTTCACTAGCATTAGCATGTTCGGCCGATTCCATTACAGAACGTTGCTCTACGTCTGTAACTCCTGATGGGATGCAAATTACAATTCTTGGTCGCGCTATTCTACTCAATTTTATTTTACGAATAAAGCCACTTATCATTGCATCTGTCATTTTATAATCTGCAATCACTCCATCTTTTAACGGCCTAATAGTTTCAATGCCACTATGTGTTCTACCAACCATTTCTCTAGCTTCATTGCCAACAGCAATAATTTCACCACTCACAACATTTTTTGCGACTATGGACGGTTCATTTAAAACTATGCCTTGTCCTTTAATCCATACTAATGTATTTGCAGTACCTAAATCAATGGCTATATCACCTGTAACAATATTTCTTAAATTTGTAACACCTATCATAATTAATGTAAAAAATGCCTAAACCCAGTAAAGCCCATGGCAACCCCCAATTTATTTGCAATTTTTATAACTTCTTCATCCTTAATTGATCCACCTGGCTGTATAATGCTTCTTACTCCAACTCCAGCTGCCATTTCTACACAATCTGGAAAAGGGAAAAATGCATCTGATGCCATAATTGAACCTTGTAAATCTAACCCATTATCAGCCACTTTATTAATAGCTATTTTTACTGAATCTATGCGTGACATTTGTCCCGCTCCTACACTTAACAATTGATTTTCATTAGCAAATACAATAGCATTTGATTTTACATGGCGAACTAACTGCCAACCTAAATCCATGGCTTTCATTTCTTTCTTCAAAGGCTTCTTATCAGTTACTATTTTTAATTCATCAATATTGAATTGATAAGAATCTTTTTGCTGCAATAAATAGCCTCCTGCAACAGATTTAATTGACATATTATTGCCATTATCATTTTCAATAGAAATTAAACGTAAATTTTTCTTTTTTTCAAGTATTTCTAATGCATCACTTGAAAATGATGGCGCAATTATACATTCTAAAAAAGGTTTTTGCAATTCCATGGCAACCTCTCCATCCACTTCATGATTAAATCCAACAATGCCACCAAAATAACTAATGGGGTCAGCAGAGACAGCACGTAAAAATGCATTTTTCAAATTCCCATCTACACCAAATCCACAAGGATTTGAATGTTTTATAATTGCACAAGAAGGTGATTTAAAATTATTAGATATTAAATATGCGGATTCCATATCTGTAAAATTATTATAAGAAAGTTTTTTTCCTTGATATTGATTCCAATTTATTTCTTTATTAGGATCAACATAAAAGGCAGCCTTTTGATGTGGATTCTCACCATATCGTAAATCCAAAGATTTTTCTAAATTTATATTTATTTTTTCAGGAAAATCATCATCATCATTATTAAAATAATCATAAATAGCCGATTCATATTCCGAAGTCATTGAAAAAACTTTTGCCGCCATCTTCTTTCTAAAATTCTTTGATATGCTACCATTATTTTTTTTATAAATGGCTTGAAATTCTGAGTATGATGCCTTATCACATAATGGCAAAACTGAATGATAATTTTTTGCCGCAGCACGTATCATAGACGGACCACCAATATCAATATATTCAATGGCTTTTTTAAAAGGCAATTTTTTTTCAACAGCTTCTTTTACAAATGGATAAAAATTCACTACAACCAGATCAATCTCTAATCCATGTAAACGTTCTAAGTCTCGCAAATGATTAGGATTAGATCTATCAGCAAGTATTCCTCCAAAGACTTTAGGATGCAATGTTTTTACACGCCCATCCATAACGGCACCGCTTCCAGTCAAATGACTAATGGAAGTAATATCTAGCCCACTATCTTCTAATACTTTTTTAGTGCCTCCCGTTGATAATATTTCAATGTTCCGTTCTGATAAAAACTTGGCTAATTCAACGATACCATCTTTATCCCATACACTTAATAATGCGCGTTTTATTTTCAATTCTAATCTCCAATATTAGTATTTCATCATTCTATATTAATTTGTTTTCACAAAATTCTTTAATTACTTTCGAATATAATTCATGTTCTATTTGCAAAACTTTTTTAGATAAAATCTCAGGAGTATAATTACTATTTATCATAATTTTTTTTTGAGCTATTATCTGACCTTCATCATAATTTTCATTCACTAAATGTACAGTTGCACCACTCTCTTCAACTCCTGATTCAAGAACTGCTTCATGTACTTTCATACCATAAAAACCTTTACCTCCAAACTTTGGTAATAAAGCAGGATGAATATTTAATATGCAATTATCATATTTTTCTACAATCTTTCTAGAAAGAAGCTTCATATAGCCAGCTAAACAAATAAGGTCAATCTGATTAAAAACAAGTTTTTTTAATAACAAATTTTCACCTTTTATCATATCGGAGAACCGAGCCTTATTAATAATGAATGTTTCAATATTATTCTCTGCAGCATATTCAACTGCTCCTGAATTAGAATTATTGCTTACTAACAATTTAATTTTAGCACAAATATTTCCTAATTCTATATTCTTATGAATAGCCTTAAAATTAGAACCACCACCAGAAGCAAAAATTGCAATTTTTTTCATCATGTCAATATTTTATGTATATCAAAAATAAATCCATCCAGCTTCTTGTCATCTTTAAAAATATTAAACCCATCAGTTTCAATTATATATATATTATGATCTGAAATTTTATTAATCCATTTATCATATAAAATATTCAAACTATGTAAATATTCAGGAGAAATATTCTTTTCAAAATCCCTATTACGATTTTTTATTCTAGATATTAATGTATCTGTAGATGCACGTAGATATATAATAAGATCTGGCATTCTTAGAAATTGAGTCATATTAACAAATAAACTGTGATAAGTCTGCCAATCTCGATTAGACATATGATTCATTTCATATAAATTTTTTGCAAAAATTTCTACATCTTCATAAATAGTTCTATCTTGAATTACACCCGAATTTACTGATTCAATCTCCATCTGATCTCTAAATCGATATTGTAAAAAATAAACTTGCAAATTAAAACTCCATCGCCCCATATCGCCATAAAAATCATCTAAATAAGGATTATCTCCAACAGATTCATAATATGCTTGCCAACCAAAGTGCTCAGATATAATTTCTGTAAAAGTTGTTTTACCAACCCCAATATTACCTGCAATACCAATAAAAGGATTTTTTTTCATTACAAACGCTCTCCAAACATTATATCATTTCCATGGTGATTTAATTGTAATGGAATAAATTTATTAACTTCATCTGCTTGCCCTTTTATTTGCACTTTAATATAATTATCTGAAAAACCAGATAAATAGCCATCATTATGACTTTCTATTAAAATATTTTTTTTTCTCCTATGATTTTGAGCATAAAATTTATTTTTCTTAATCACTGAAAGTGCATGCATCCGTTTACTCCTTTTTACAATATCACAAAGATCTACTTTAGGAAATAAACTAACTGAGTTAACATTTGCTCTTTCAGAATATGAAAATACATGTAAATAAGAAATATCTATTTCATTAATAAAATCATATGTTTGAAGAAAATGTATTTCATCTTCACCTGGGAACCCTACTATAACATCTACCCCTATACAAGCATTCGGTAATATTGATTTTATCAAATCAATCCTGCCCTGAAATAATTTTTTATCATATCTACGCCGCATTAATTTTAATATTTGATCTGAACCTGACTGAAGTGGAATGTGAAAGTGCGGTAAAAATTTATCTGAATTAGCAATGAAATTAATGATTTTATCTGATAAAAGATTTGGCTCAATAGATGATATTCTATATCTATGCATGCCTTTAATCGAATCTAAAGACATTAAAAGTTCAAATAAATTTTCATTTCCATAACTCCCAAAATCACCAATATTAATTCCAGTCAATACTATCTCAAGAGCACCTAAAGAAATAATTTCTTCAACTTGCAATAAAATGTCTTCAATTTTAGGGCTTCGACTCCTTCCTCTTGCCAGTGGAATCGTACAAAAGCTACAATTATAATCACAACCATCTTGAACTTTTAAAAAAGCACGAGTTCTCTCACCTATGGAAAAGGATGGGACAAAAGCATTAACATTCTCAATTTCAGAAGTTATCATTTTAGATTCAACCTCAGAATCAATTGTATTTAAATGTTTAGGTAAATTCAATTTTTCTTCTGCGCCTACTACTAAAGAAACACCTGGAATATTAATTATTTCTTCAGAAGCAAGTTGAGCATAACATCCTATTATGATAATTTTTGCATTAGGAGATTGCTTTAATGCTTTGCGAATAATCTTACGAGCTTTTTTATCTGCATTATCAGTAACAGAGCAAGAATTTATAACATAAAAATCTGCTGTTTCATCAAAATCAACAACGCAATATCCATACTCAACAAAAGACCTCTGCAATGTTGATGTTTCAGTATAATTAAGCTTACAACCTAGAGTTTTAAAAGCTACAGTTTTATATGGTATCCCCATGGCAATACTATATTAAATACAAGAAATTTATTTATTGTGAAAACTAAATTTAAAATCAATAGTAGTACTAATAAAATTGAAAATAATTAACTTCCAAATTTCTAATTTAAAAATCATATTCCTGAAGATTCTTCTTCATCCATAACTTCAATAATTTTTTCTTTGGTCTTGGAAATACATCCTTCTCCAGTTCTTCCATTTATTTGCGATGTCAATGGCTCTTCTAACTGATACCACCTAATATATTTACTAGACTGTTTGACCGGCTGTGACTCAATCCAATCCAAATCAATTTCACTATTTGCATTAGATTTTTGAATAGTAAAATAGCCTATTCTCAAGCTAGTCACATTTTGAAAAAAATGACTACCAAATGATGGGTCAGGATTATTTTCATCCAAATCAATCTCAATAATTATACGCGCATTTGAGATTTGCTTCCAATTAACAGGAATACCTAGCCAAGGATCAGCAGTACCCCAACGGCCAGGCCCAATTAATATATAAGGATTATCTTTCCCTAATTTTCTATTGAAAATTTCTATTTCATTAGCTATGTTTTGTGTAAAGGATTGATCAAAAGAGTCTGGATATACATAAATTATATTTTTTATTGAGTCCATGACACCATCTCCAAGGACAATATTACTAGTACAAAATTGATTTTCAACATCATTAGAGATTTTATTATCAGAATATTCCAAACTACCCATAACCATGGGTTTAATTTGCAATAAACAAAATTCATCCTTTATCAATGAATCATCAAAAATGTTTACAGCAAACTCGATTTCAACAGGGCACCCCAAAGACTCTTTTCCTTTATCTAATATGTCTTCTATGATTTCTGCCAAAGGGAATTTAACATATTTTAATATCGGTGCAAATAATAATACCCTTTTCCCTTTGTTATGCAATGAGTCACGAATAATTCCATCTTCACTACATACAACACTAGCAACATTTTTTAATGAGCCGTGTAATTCTGCATTTTTTAAATCTAATTTTTCAAGATTTTTCTCTTCTCCTTGCATCAATGTATTTTCTCCATTTAACATATTTAATGCATAAAAAGAATTTTGTGAATTAGCGATAGTAGACTTAATAGAATGAAATTGAGGTAAAATATTTGGATATTTAGGTGAAAAACGTAATGCTTTCCCTCCTTCTACAATTGTTCGGCCTAGCCCTAAAGCTGTAAAAGCAATGCCTTCATCTCTTTGCATATATGAAATAGGATAATAATTATAACTTTGAGCAACTCCACTTATGGTTGGATAAAAATACTCTTCATACTTTTGACCAATCATTTCCATAATTATAACAGCCATTTTTTCTTCTTCATGTCTATGTACAATATTTTCCATTAATGTTTTTGGCTCTTGAAAAAAAGTAGATGCATATACTCTTTTTATTGCTTCACATAATTGTTTTAAACGTTCAGTTTTATTTCGATGAGAATTTGATAGCATAAATGTAGAATACATCCCTGCAAGAGGTTGATATTGTGAATCTTCCAATAAACTTGAAGATCGCACAGCTAATGGGAATTTTATATCATCAATAAAATCTTTTAATGTTTTAACTAATTTGTTTGAAAGGTTAGCATTTAAAAATGTATTTTCGATATCTATGTTAGAATCTAAAGATAAAGCAATCTCCCATAATTCATTAACTTCCATAAATTCATCAAACTCATCTGTACTTACAACTGCTATTTTAGGAACTTTGAAAGTGATATTTTCATATTTTTTTGTAATCTCATTATCATTCCAATAAGAGTTAGCAAAGGCTAAACCTCTTGCTTTTCCGCCTAATGATCCAGTACCAATGCGAACAAAATTTGCACTAGATTTTTTAGTATTGGGGCGAAATTCAGCAATAGATAAGACTCTTTTATTTTGTTGATTAATTTTAATCAGATCAACATGATGATTAATACGCTCATTAATCGTAGTAAAATCACTACTCTTTAATCGTCTAAAACTACTCGCCAAACTAAATTCTCCTCGAGCAGCAAGCCAATTTGAAAAATGATTATTTGCAGCATGAAAATTCAAGGATTCTTCAGGTATTTTTTTCATGAAATCTAACAATTCTTCTACTGTACCAATTTGACCTATTTTTTTACCATTTTGTAATCTGAAAATAAAATCACCAAAACCAAAATTTTCAACCATGAAATCACGAATATCTGAAAACAATGTTAATGAATTTTTATCTAAAACATTCAAAGTTAATTCCTTAGCCCTATTCAACGCTTCTTTTTCATTTGAAATCAATAAAATTGGCAATGAAGATTCTATTGAATGAACATATTTACTGAAAATTATACCTGCATTTGAATTTAACTCCCCATCTTTTGGAAAACGAATATCTGATATTATACCTAATATGTTATTCTTATAATTTTTAAAATATCTTTTAGCAGACTCATAATCTTGAGCAAGTAACACTTTAGGGCGCCCTCTCATATGCAATAACCTTTGAGTATTATTTAAGCTTTTATCAATCAACTGTTTAGTATGAAAAAGTGTTTCTTTATAAATCAAAGGTAAAATACTAGAATAATAACGAGGAGTATCTTCAATATAAATAATAGAACGAATATCTCCTTTACGAGTATCCCGTTTTACATTTTTTAAATCTTCAACATGTTTTATAATTGCAGGAAATACATTAGAATTTCCTGACCAAACGAATACATTATCTAAAAAATCATTTATTTTTTCTGGAAGTTGTCTGATCTCAGACTCATCAAAAGCCAATAAAATAATGGGTTTTTTACTATATGCCTCCTTAATACGTTTTCCAAAAGTGACTAACTCCATATCTGAAATCCTCATCATTACAATGATAAGATCGACTGATCGTCTAGATAATAAATCCATTGCATATGATGCTGTGTTAGCCTGCCATACTCTAGGAGCATAACTTAAATTCATGCCTAAATATTCATGTAAAATTTGCTCAGTAAGCCTTCCATCTTCTTCTAAAATAAACGCATCATATGGGCTGGCAACAAGTAAAATGTCATGAACACGATGGAGCATCAAATCTTGAAAATGCTTGTTTGATTGATTTTGATTTGATAAAGATTGCATTAATCTAAATTACATAGAAATATTACTTATACTTATTTGGTTTTTTAAAAAAATTTTATAATTCACATCTAATCAGTAATATCATAAATTTTACATATTAAAATTAAATTAAATCATCATATTTAAAGGTACCTATGTATTTGCCAAATTATAAAGATACAAAAAAATCACATATATCTAACTTAGAAGAATATTTTAAAAAATATTCTCATTCCATTCAATCACCCAATGAATTTTGGGATAATATTGCCAACCGCTTAGATTGGAATGAAAAATGGAAAATAACATCTGAAAATGATTTTTCTAAAGCAAAAATAAACTGGTACAAAGAAGGAAAAATTAACGTATCATATAATTGTCTTGATAGACATGTTAAGTCTGGAAACGGAAATAAAACTGCAATAATTTGGGAAGGGAATAATCCTAATGAGGATAAATCTTATACGTATTCTCAATTATTAATTGAAGTCTGTAAATTTTCCAATGTACTAAAATCAAATGGAATTATGAAGGGCGATAGAGTTTGTATTTATATGCAAATGATACCAGAATTAGCAATTGCAATGCTTGCTTGTGCAAGAATTGGTGCAATTCATTCTATAGTTTTTGGAGCTTTTTCACCTAATTCTTTAAGAAATAGAATGAATGACTCAAAATGTAAAATGCTAATCACGCAAGATACAGGCGTAAGAGGAAAAAAACATGATATCCCCATGAAAAGTAATGCAAACATAGCACTAACTGAAACACCTTCCATTGAAAAAGTCATTGTAGTAAAAAGAACAAATCATAAAATTGACATACAATCAAAACGTGATATTTGGTGGCACGAATCAATGAAAGATAGCCCTACTTCATGTGAGCCTGAAATAATGGATTCAGAAGATCCGTTATTCATTTTATATACATCAGGCTCTACGGGAAAACCCAAAGGTGTACTTCATACGACTGGAGGATATCTAGTTTATGCCTCCTACACTCATGAAATGATTTTCGATTACCAACCGAATGATATTTATTGGTGTACAGCCGATATTGGTTGGATTACAGGGCACTCATACATTATCTATGGCCCTTTATCAAATAAAGCTACAACCATAATGTTTGAAGGGGTACCCAATTACCCTGACCATGGAAGATTTTGGCAAATAATTGAAAAACATAAAATTAATATTTTCTATACTGCACCAACAGCACTTCGTGCATTAATGCGAGAAGGAAATGAAAATGTAAAAAAATGGGATAGAACATCATTAAAGTTATTAGGTACAGTTGGTGA
>JAYZCM010000090.1:0-7124 GCA_036338305.1 Fidelibacterota bacterium
GCTTAAAAAAGCCTTCCCTGTTGAAGAATCTAAAACTAGATTGAATAATATGGGAGAGGCTGAAAAAATATCTTATGTTGCAGATAAGAGCATTCGCCATTATGGTTGTTATACCTGTCATAACATGACGGGATATGAAAATGATAAGCCCATTGGTGCAGAGCTTACTCAACAAGGTTCTAAATCAGTTGATAAGTTAGATTTTGGATTTAATCATGACATGGAACATAAAAATTATGTATGGTTCCAAAATAAATTAAAAGATCCAAGGCAGTTTGACCACGGTAAGGATTTAGCTTATGAAGATAAAGCAAGAATGCCAAATTTCAATTTAAAAAATGAAGAAATTGAAGCGATAGTGACTGCTCTTCTTGGATTTAATGATGATAAAGTTGGTAAATCTTTATTGGCTGAATCATATATTCCTGATCATAAAATTTATGATGGTGATAAATTAATAATAAATAATAATTGTCAAGGTTGCCATGTTATTGATGGGATTGGGGGCCATATTGCTGAGAATTATTCTGCACCTGAATATGCACCTCCTAATTTAAATACTGAAGGAGCTAAGGTTCAGCCAGACTGGATATTTAATTGGTTTCATGAGCCTTACAATATTAGACCAAACCTTCAAGTTAGGATGCCTTCATTTGAAATGGAAGATGAAGAGTGGAATGCCATAATAAAATCATTTCAACATAGAGATGATGATTTATTGCCTTTTGCTTCAGACTTAACATTTGATAAAATGTCAAAAGAGTTTAAAGCTGGTAAAAAATTACATGAGCTTGGTGCTTGTAATAATTGCCATTTTTATGGTTCTGAGTTTCCAAAACAAGCAGCACAAACTTGGGCACCTAATTTAGCTCTTACAAAAGAAAGACTTCAGCCTGAATGGGTTATTGAATGGCTTAGAGATCCACAAAGCATTATGCCTGGTACTAAGATGCCAGCACCCTATTTGCCTGATAAAGAAATTTTAAACTTGCCTGGTGCTATAGATGATTGGGGTAAATATGTTCTTCAATTAGATGGAGATAATGAATTAATGCTTCAAGGTCTTAGAGATTATGTATATTCAATTAAAGGGAAAATTGATATTTCTACGGAAATACAAGGTTATTTTAAGAATAATGGATATGATTTTGAAGATGAGGAGGAAGACGAAGATGATGATTGGTAAAAATATGATTAATTATTTTTGGATCTAAATCAATGTGGGGATTGATGATAGTGTGTTATATAGGTATGTTTTTTTCTGTTTTGTTACTTTCAATTTCAGGTTTTCAAAGTTATTTTGACTTTTTGGTGTATAAAGCAAATTATCAAGAATTTGCGTTACTCGTAATCATGTTTTACATGTTTTCTCAAACTTTAATAATGTTTTATTTCATAGCATCTGGAACAGCAATAAAAAAAGAAATAATAAAAAATCAAATTAATACTGTTGTATATGAGAAAGTAAAAAAAACAAAAATGATTTTATTTCCTCATTTGACATTAAATATTTTCATATTAGGTGCAGCTTTTGTATTAATAGGAGCTGTAGATACTGGCGCCATATCAAGTCTTTTTCAAAGTGCGTTGTTTATTTTTGGTTTTTTTCACTTTTTATATACGGTTCGTATTCAACATATGGGTTTTAAAGAAAATATTAATATTGTCATAGAATTAGCAGAATTAAATGATACGGCTTCATTAGTAAATTAAATGTATTATGTTAGTAAGATTTTACAATTCATTGGTCTTTTAATTATTGGAGTAGGGTTTATGGCTCATTTCCCAAATCTCATGGATTACAAATTATTAAGCTATGGAATATTATTTTTCATCATGGGTTGGTTAGTACAAAAATTTGGATTAAGTAATTAATATGGCAAATAAGCAATTTGATCATTTTAAAGGAATACCAGAATTACCTGAAAATCCTAGAGTTAAAAAAAGTCGTCCGAAACTCATGGCGGTTGTTGATGAAGATAATTGTACTGGCTGTCAAGCATGTGTTCCCTTTTGCCCCGTTGATTGCATTGAATCTGTGCCTAAAGAAAAATATGGAATGCCTATACCTCCAGTTCAAGTAAGATTTAATGAATGCACGGGCTGTCAGGTTTGTGCTCGCGTTTGTACTAAGCTTACGTGGGATGCCATTAGAATGTTAGATACGGATACTTTTGAAAAAAAATATGGTATTGAAATTGATTAATTATTTGTCATTTCACCAATAAAACCAAGCGGAAAGACTACGTCGCTAATTTCCTTCATTTTTTTTCTTATCAGTTGATTCTTTATCAGTATTATTCTCAGAACTAAAAGCCGCACCAAAGATTATACCTATTGCTATACACAAACCTACTTTTTCTATAATAGACCCAATAACTACTCCAAGAATTATTCCTGTGCCAACTCCAAAAAAAGGTATTTTTTTCATATTTTACCTGTTTATTTTAATTTAATATTTTTTAAGACGCTTATAAATTATAAGCTTTTAAGATATTTTTAATATCTCGCTCGGCTTTTTCAGGTTTCCAATTTAACCCTTCAAATGCTTGCATCAGCCTTCTTTCTGGATCAATAAGTATGGACCTTAGTGTATGCCCTATGTCATTTTCTTCTATTCCCCAAAATGAGACATTTGATTGACCTCCTAGGGTGAAAATATCATTGATATGGTTTGTTGAAGATAATATTTTTAAATTTGAATTAGATTGTTCTAGGGGTTGATATGTTTGTTTTAAAACCGATGGGGTGTCGTATGCATAGTCAAAACTAATCAAAATAAATTCAATATTTGATTGTTTTTCAAATTTTTTGGCTAAATATTGATTTTTTACTATTACAGCAGGACACATGTTTGGCATTGGGCATCGTGTAAAAATGAAGGAAATCAATCTAAATTTCCCATCTGTATCTGATAGTGATATTTTATTACTATCTAGGTTTAATAACGTAATATCGGTTAAAACTTCTCCAATTTCAATTGGAGCATAGTCATCATCCCATATTCCTTGATTAGAATTTATTGTGCCTTTTCCTAATAATTTAAAGTCATCAGCAAAAACATTTTGATCATTAATTGTTAAATTAAATTTTAGACTGTCTCCTATTTCGAATTGATTTAAATATAAAGTATCATTTAATTTAAATGGCATTGTCATTGCCATCATGAAACCTGGAATTTCATCATGATGAATTATGAATTCTTTATGATCAGCTTTAATTTCTATTAGTGTTCCAGTTACAGAATACGTTTTTCCCTTGGAACAATTATAGGAAAATATTAAGAGTATGATTAAAATTAATTTTTTCATAGATAATAAAAAGGCAAGAAAATTCTTGCCTTTTTATTATTTTAAGATTATTTCTTTTTAGGTTCTTTTACGAATGTAAAGTTTTGAGTAGTTTCTTTATCAGTTATTGTTACAGTAGCATTTAGAGTCTTCCATTCTTTTGTTTTTTTATCTTTAAATTTTTCTTGCCAAGCAATGACTTCATATGTGCCTTCAGGGATGTTGTCTATTTTATAATTCCCATTATCATCTGTAACAGAGAAATAAGGATGATCAAATACAGAAATGTATGATTTCATCCAAGGGTGAACATCACATTTAACATAAATTGCATGTTCTGGTTTGGCAATTTTAATGGCTTTTTCTTTTACAACTTTAGGCATTGCAAAATTAAATTCTGAATTAGTTTTTGGCAATCCATGAATATTATGTAATGTAGCATCACTATTTTTTATTAATAATTCTTGGCCTACCATCATACCTTGAACATGTGGATCATATATACAACCTTTTTGATCCAAAATTGCTTGATTTTTTGGAATGTCACCATCATATTTTACATTCTTCAAATATACCATTACATTTTTAAGATAACCTTCATCGTTCATTATAAAACTTTGACGGTATACGGGCTCTTTGTGTGAGGCTCCACATACCGGATCTGCATCCATCTTTAAAGTTTTATTTTTAGGACCTTTACCCTTGAAATTTACGCGTCCAGATAACGTGCCACTAATGGCAGTGCTAATAAATAGACAACTTATTATTGTAAAAGTGATAATTTTTTTAAACATAATTTTCTCCTGATAAAATAATTTAAATAAATACTATATAAAATTAAATGTCCTTTAAAATGTATTCCAAGACATAAAGAATAACAATTTATATGTAAAAACATGTATAATTGCCTAATTTTCCTACAAATCAAGGGAGATAAATTTGTTTAAGAGAACGCATACTTGTGGAGAGCTTAATTCTAAAGACAACATAGGAGATTCTATTTCTCTTTGTGGATGGATATCTAAAAGTAGAGATCTTGGAGGGCTGCACTTTATTGATCTTAGAGATAGATATGGAAAAACTCAAATAGTATTTAATCAAGATATTAATAAGGATGCTTTTGAGGTAGTAAAAAAATTAGGCTTAGAGGATGTGATTGGCATTAAAGGTACTGTGGTAGATAGACCTAAGGATGCAATAAATAAAGATCTCATAACAGGTGACATTGATGTGGAAGTGAATGATTTATATGTTTTTAATGAATCAGAGCCTACTCCTTTTGACATAAATAAGCGACAATCTGCATCTGAAGATCATAGGTTGAAATATCGTTATTTAGAGCTTCGTACTAAAGAATTGCAACAAAATATATTAATTAGACATAAAGCTGCAATTGAAGTGAGAAATGTAATGAATGATCAAGGCTTCATAGAGGTAGAAACTCCCATCTTGATGAAGTCAACTCCAGAAGGTGCGCGAGATTTTTTAGTTCCTAGTAGATTGCATAGGGGGCGTTTTTATGCATTGCCACAATCACCACAAACATATAAGCAACTTTTAATGGTTTCTGGCTTTGATAAATATTTTCAAATAGTAAAATGTTTTAGGGATGAAGATTTTAGATCTGATCGTCAACCTGAATTTACTCAAATTGATATTGAAATGTCATTTGTAGACCAAGATGACATTATTCAAATGGGTACTAATTTAACTAGAAAAATTTGGAAAAATGTTATTAATGTAGATTTGCCAAACACTTTTCCCATTATTACATATCATGATGCAATGGAACGTTATGGCTCAGATAAGCCTGACATTAGATTTGGCATGGAATTACAAGAAATGTCTAATTATATAGAAAAGTCTGATTTTAATGCATTTAAATCAATTTTGGAAAAAAATGGTAGAATAAAAGCTATTATTTGTTCTGAGGCTTCTTCATTTTCGAGAAAAGTAATTGATGAACTTACAGATTATTTAAAACAGTATTATGGTGCAAAAGGTTTGGCTTGGATGAAATGTATTGATGGAAAACTAGAAGGTGGAATTAGTAAATTTTTTTCAGATAAGGTGCAGAAAGAGATTCTTGCAGATTTAGATGTTAATGATGATGAAATCATATTTATGGTGGGTGATGTGCCAAACATAGTATTTTCTTCATTAGGTGCGCTTCGTATTGAGTTAGCAAAGAGAAAGAATCTGATTGATGAAAATGCTTGGTCGCCATTATGGGTTGTTGATTTTCCGCTAGTAGAATGGAATGAAGATGAAAGTAGATGGGATGCATTACATCATCCATTTACTTCTCCTAATATGGAGGATATGGATAAATTAGAATCTAACCCTGGCGCTGTTAGGTCTCTTGGATATGATATTGTAATGAATGGGTATGAATTAGGAGGTGGCTCCATTAGAATTCATGATAAGAGTTTGCAGGCAAGAATTTTCACTTTATTGGGTATAGGTGAAGAAGAAGCTCAAGAAAAATTTGGTTTTTTAATGAATGCATTTAGATATGGTGCCCCACCGCATGGCGGAATGGCTTTTGGTTTTGATAGAATAGTAATGTTACTTGTTGGTTCAAATCAAATTAGAGATGTAATAGCTTTTCCTAAAACCACTTCTGCTTTATCTTTGATGGATAATTCTCCTTCACCTGTTTCAGCTAGACAGCTTGAAGAATTACATTTGTCAATTAATGAAGAAAAGAAAGAGTAATTCAACAAGGAGATTTTTTTGTAAATTAATAAGCTTTATGAAAATATACTTTAACACATTCAGCCCTGTATTCAAAATAGAAATAGGGCTGTTTCAATTATCATAGATTAGTTGTGAAAAAAAACATTGATATTTCTGGGATAGATGCACTTGCATTCATGGGGGTTGGAGATCAAAACATAATTGCTTTGCAAAAGCATGTAGATGCGCAGATAGTCATACGTGGTACTATCATGCATTTAAATGGAAAAAAAGATGAATTATTATTAATTGAATCAATAGTTAAGGAGATGATGATGGCAATTAATAAAGAAGGATTCATTGAGCCTAGTCAAATACATGGGTTGTTAGATTATTCTAATAATGGATCTAAGATGAATTCAGTCTCAGAAGAAGACTCAACTGTAATACTTTTTACCCATAAAGGGTCCATAAATGCTCGTACGTTTGGGCAAAAAAAATATTTACATGCAGTTCACGATAATGATATTATTTTTGCAATTGGCCCAGCAGGTACTGGGAAAACTTACCAGGCTGTTGCCATGGGAGTCGCCGCATTAAAAAATAGATCTGTTGATAGAATAATTATCACAAGGCCAGCAGTTGAAGCTGGAGAACATTTAGGCTTTTTGCCTGGTGATTTAAAAGATAAAGTTGATCCTTATCTTACCCCTCTTTATGATGCATTAAATGACATGATTCAAAAAGATAAATTAAAATATTATTTAGATAATAAAATCATTGAAATTGCACCACTTGCTTACATGAGAGGTAGAACATTACATAATTCATTTATTATTCTGGATGAAGCTCAAAATGTAACTCCAATGCAGATGAAAATGTTTTTAACTAGATTGGGCGTTACATCTAAAGCCATAATTACTGGTGATGTTACTCAAATAGATTTACCTAATAATAATCAATCTGGTTTAATTGATGCAGTAAGGCTTTTGAAAAAGATTGATGGGATTGCTTTTGTTGAGTTTAATGAGAATGATGTCGTAAGGCATCGTTTGGTGAAAAATATTATTAAAGCATATGCAAAAATAGATAATAAGAGAAGTAAATCATGAAAAGAGAATCAGTCATAGCTAGTATTGCTAGAACACCAATTGG
>JAYZCM010000091.1:0-9330 GCA_036338305.1 Fidelibacterota bacterium
CATTTCACTTAATAAAAAAGCTAAATTTTTATCACTATAATTATGAATAGTCGCATCGTTAATTGAGAAATCTTTTTCTAAATTTAAAACAGTAAATTTAGATCCTTCTAATTTTAAGATTTTATTGTTATCCTTTCCAAAAACCATAGGCTCATTATGTTGTAGCCTTAATTGAGTTTCTTGTTTTGTTTCTTTATCTGTTAGGTCTGAAAAAGCACCATCATTAAAAATATTACAATTTTGATATATATCAACAAAAGAAGCTCCTCTATGTTCATTGGCAAGCCTCACAATCTCAGACATATGCTTTAATTCTCTATCAATAGTACGAGCAACAAATGTCGAACCTGATCCCAATGCAAGACTTGAGGGATTAAAAGGATGATCCAGTGATCCCATAGGAGTTGATTTTGTAACTTTACCTAATTCAGAAGTTGGAGAATATTGCCCTTTTGTCAAACCATAAATTCTATTATTAAACATCATGATATTCATGTCAAAATTCCGTCTTATGACATGTATGAAATGATTACCACCTATACTCATTGCATCTCCATCACCTGTAACTACCCAAACAGATAAATCTGGATTAGCTAATTTAGCACCAGATGCAATGGCAGGAGCTCTACCATGAATAGAATGAAACCCATAGGTATTCATATAATAAGGGAAACGGCTTGAGCAACCAATACCCGATACTATAAGAAAATTTTCTTTAGGAATACCTAAAGTTGGAAAAACTTTTTGAACTACTGCTAAAATTGCATAGTCCCCACATCCAGGACACCAACGTATATCCTGATCAGATACAAAATCTTTTTTTGTAAGTGATTGAATTTCTGACATTAATTTGATTCCTTTAATATTTCATTTATTTTATTTAATATTTCATTTTTATTAAAAGGTCTACCTTGAACTTTGCTTAAGCTAACAACATCTACTAAGAATTTAGATCGAATCATCATGGAAAGTTGACCTAAATTCAATTCCGGCATTAATACTCTTTTATATTTCAGCAATAAATCACCTAAGTTTTTTGGAAAAGGATTTAAATGCCTCAAATGCAAGTGAGACACACTTTTACCAGAATTTCTAGCCAGCTCAACAGCAGACCTAATTGCCCCATGCGTACCGCCCCAACCAATTACCAACAAATCTCCACTAGAATCGCCATAAGGTTTTACGTCTGGAATATCATTTGCAATTATGTCTACTTTTTGCTGACGTTGTTCTACCATTTTATGATGATTCTCAGGATCATAACTCACATGGCCTGACACATCCCATTTTTCCAATCCACCAATTCTATGTTCTAAACCAGGAGTTCCTGGTATTGCCCATGGTCTTGCCAAAGTATTTTTATCATGATCATATGGTGCATAGCCTTCTTTTTTAGTTCTAAATTGAGATTCTATTTTTAACAATGAATCAAGGTCTGGAATCTTCCAAGGTTCTGAACCATTAGCAACATATCCATCAGTTAATAAAATAACTGGCATCATATATTTTAATGCAATTCTACAAGCTTCATACGCCATGTTAAAACAATCAGATGGTGTTGCTGCAGCCAATACTACTAATGGCGCTTCTCCATTTCTACCAAACATGGCTTGATTTAAATCTGATTGCTCCGTTTTAGTCGGTAATCCTGTAGAGGGGCCGCCACGTTGAACATTAATTAAAACAATAGGTAATTCAGTAATAATAGCTAAACCTAAAGCTTCCGTTTTCAGTGCAACGCCAGGTCCACTCGTTGCAGTAACAGCAATATTACCAGTAAAAGCAGCTCCTATGGCACTTGTTATGCCTGAAATTTCATCTTCTGCCTGAAAAGTACGAACACCAAAATGTTTGTATTGTGCCAAATAATGCAATACATCACTGGCAGGGGTAATAGGATATCCACCATAGAATAAATTTAAATTAGATTGTTTTGACGCAGTCAATAAACCAAGAGCAAGAGCATTATTACCCATTATATTTCTATATGTACCAGGCTCGAATGAAGCTTTATTTACTTTATATGTCGTTTTTATTGCTTCAATTGTTTCACCATAATAATACCCGGCATTTAATGCCTTTATATTAGCATCAATAATTTCAGGCTTACTTGCAAATTTTTTCTTAAGAAACTCAATGGAAGAGTCCCTACTTCTACCATAAAGCCAATATAAAAGCCCTAGTGCAAACATATTTGTACTACGCTGCATTATTTTAGAAGATAAGCCCAACTCCTTTAAAGCCGTAGTGACCAACGCAGTCATATCTACTGAAATAAGCTGATAACCTTCTAATGAATTATTATCAAGTGGATTTTCATCATACTCGGCAAGTTTTAAATTTCTTGCACTAAAATTTGCCGTATTCACTATCAACATACCATTTTCTTTCAAATCACCCAAATGAACTTTCAAACCTGCAGGGTTCATGGCAACTAGAACATCCAAATCATCACCAGGGGTATGTATGTCTTTATTGCTAAATTGAAGTTGAAAAGAACTCACACCAAACAAACTACCTTTTGGCGCCCTAATCTCTGCAGGGAAATCAGGAAGAGTTGCCAAATCATTACCAAATATTGCAGTATTATCTGAAAATTGAGTGCCCGTCAACTGCATTCCATCACCCGAATCTCCTGCAAAACGTATTGTTGCTACATCTATGTCTGAAATATTTTTCTTCAATGTACTCATAATCTCTTTTCCATTAAATGATATATTTATAATTATCTATAGTGAAAATTTACCCAACTAAAATAATAACGGGCAAAATTATATTTAATTTTTGCACAAAAAAAAACGAGGTAAAAAAACCTCGTTTTTTTTGTGAAAAATCATTTTTTAAATTATTTCATCAAAATCATTTTTTTTATTTCTAATTGATCTTCACTCATTAATTCATATAAATACATTCCGGAAGGTACTTGTTTGTCATGATTATTTTTCCCATCCCAAATAAATTGATAACTCCCATCAACAAACTGTTCATTGTCAATAAGTGTTTTAATCAAACGTCCTTGAACATCATATATATTTAAATTTAATAATTCAGTTTGCCTTAATGTGAAATTAATACTTGTTATCGGATTGAATGGATTGGGATAATTTTGACCAAGAATAAATTCTTTTGGAAGAAATGTATCCATTAAATCAACTCTCATCACATCGCCTAAAACATTAGCTACAGTAATTGAATTAATAATGTAATCTTCTAAATTTGAAAGTAATTCAATCTTTTCTCCAGATAATGTTTCGCCATGTAATCCATAAATTAAAATTATTTTATTTTCTCCATTCTCACGATAAGAAACATCCATTGGTAAATTTTCATTTATGTCCATGTTTTTTGTATTAATATCTATTTGAATACCAGCAATCAAACCATCAGAAGAAATTGAAATGACATCATTTTCTTCATGAATAAAAGCCTTTGTACCCATGCCATCATGATTAATTGATGTTCTTCCAAGAATTGTATTAGCCAAAATAACCAAATCTTGAATATTCACAACACCATCACCATTAACATCAGCAGATAAATAGTCAATATCAATTTCACCTAATATCATATTTACTATTAGAACTAAGTCCTGAACATTTAACATGTTATCTCCATTAACATCTCCAAGGACTTGACCCTGCGTTTCCACACATGATATATTTGATGGAATTGATTGTCCTTCTTCATAAACGGCTGTTACATGATAGCAATAGTCCATACCAGAATTTATGTCTATATCATTATAATTCAATTCTTCAGTAAAAGCCAAATATAAATTATCACGATATACAAAATAACCATCTACATCTCTAGAATTTTTTTGTACCATGACTGCATCAGAAAAATCAGCAGTCAATCTATCTGGATACATTTGTTCAGTTTTTTGATGAGAGATAGAATCATTCCTTCCACCACAATCTCCGCCATCATTATCATAACATGACAAATCACAACCATATGCCTGATCTTCACAATCAGCTAAACCATCACCAATCCATGATTCCGGACAACAATCATTATCTGCACAATCATCCACTTCCCCTAATCCACAAGAAGTATCAGGACAATCATCAATGGATGCTTCGCAAGAGCCATTGGGGCAAGTCACCAAACCTTGATCTTCGCAAGTCAATGTATCACCACAATCACCACCATCATTATTAAATTCTTCACAATTAAAATATACTCCCCATGTTCCATCATCGCACAATCCATCACCCAACCAGGCTTCATACCAATCCTCTATGCACTGACCAATACAATCTGCAATATAACCTTCTGGGCATTGAAAAGGTTCATCCCAGGAAAGATAAATGGAACCATCCATCAACTCAGCAACTAAATTTAATGGTTCATGTAAATCCTCATCATATGGTAAGCCAATGGTAAATGAAAAAGAAATCTCTTCACTTTCAATGCAATTTTCTTGACAATTTAACTCAGTTGCATATGCAGTAAAATCAACTACACTTCCCATGTTAGCATTTTCAGATGCAGTCACTGAAAAAGTCGCAGCCATGGTCATCCCTACTTCTATTCCATAAAACCAAAAAAATTCATAACCATCAAGAATTGATGCTTCATCACTATTTTCGGACAAAACTACTCCAGGATAATTATAATGGGCTGTAGAACCCTCATTATTCAAGAGGACTGTTACTGTAATGGCCTCACCAGCATCCCAAATGCCATCACCACCAAAATCAACAAATGAGGGATTTGAAACAGTTAATGATGGAGCATAAATGGGAATATTAAAATTACCCTCCCATTGTCCTTCATCACTATCAAACAACACACTCAAACTAACCTGATGACCATCAGGAACATCATGCGCAATCATCATGTCAATACTACCAGCAGTAATTGAACTTCCTGCATTAATATCACCAAAATTTACTTGATTTGAACCTAAAACAGCGTATTCATCACTAGTTGAAACTTGAGCCGAAACATTATGTGCATCATCTACTCCCACATTATTAGCACTTAAGGCTAGAGAAATGGTTTCATCAAATTCAACCATTCCATTTCCATTACCTCCAATGGCAAAACCATCATTAATCACATAAGAATCAAACGTTACATATGGACCTTCTGGAGAAATGACGGAAATCATTGTTTCGTGCGGATAAGCATTAAATGATGTAACAACCAAATCATAATCCCCTGGTATCAAATCCAAGTCATCAAGATTTAAAGTAGCATTACCATTTTCCGAATAAGCAAAAGTCAATAGTTCATTTTCTTTAGAAAGTGCAACAAGAGCATTACTTACCCCTGTATTTACAATCATTTCACTTTGTCCTAAAACTATGGCAGCATCATGACTAATGCTTAAACTTGCAGGCTGATCTGTTCTAACTTCCAATGAAGGATCTCCAAACAAAGTCCAATAATTTGTTTCATTCATGCCGCTAGAACCTTGAGCATCATTCATGTATAAACAACCATTAGTGGTAATGCCTCCCATCGAACGAGTTATGTGATTTTCATAACTTTCAGTTAAAATTAAATTCATTGCATATTGGCCATGCATGGGCGGCTCCCAAGACATACTGATAGTTGACCCATAAAAACCTATTCCTCCAGAAGGTGCATTGTCATGTGTAGCTCTAAGCCATGACTCTCCAAAACATTCATTGGTGCTATTAAATTCACCATTATTACAAGCAACACTAATGATAAATGGCAACATGTCATTATTAGTCAGGGAATTTACATCGGATGTACTTAACGGAGCACCGTTCCCCCAACTTGAAATGCTACCATGACCCGTATAATTAATAAAACTTACTCCATTATTGATTATGTCCATTCCCTGTGAAACAGAGCCACTACCATCATAACTATATTGGTAACTATCATACGTAAAATCTGACAGTATATCATTCCACAAAAAATCATTAAATTCATCATCTGTATACCCACCATAACCAGGACCCTGGGTAGATGCAACTCCCATGGCATTGTCATACCAATCTGCATTATCTTCAGGAAAACGCTCATAGTTAATTGAACGCTCTACTTGTGTTGCTATGTGAGCAGGAGTGCTCCCAGAAAAACGACCAACAATGACTTCTGCATAAGAATCATTCCCTTCTATAAATCCGTAAGAAGGATCAGAAGCGCTACCACTTATGCTTGGAGAAGGTATTTGAGAAACATCACCTACTAACAAAAGAAATGTCAAGCCATTTTCATAATAATAATTATCTACAAAAGTTTCAATTGCAGTAGAATTTAAACCTATTTCAGCTACATTAATCATTTCAGTTGGAATGCCTTTTCTATTTTTCCAATCTACAAATGGTTGCATTTCTTCCATGAAATCACCATACGAAATAATAAGCATGCTACCATGATCATCCAAATAATCAAAACGGCTATCATTATTAAAATTAATGAAGTGGCCTTCGTAGATATTTTTATATTCTCTTGGCATGAATTTATTACTAGCACTTCTATTTAAAACATTAGCAGATCCAGCACCATTAGCAAAAACCTTAATTTCAATACTTTCGTATACACGTAATATTTTAGTAATGGGATTATAATGAATAGGCCTAATGTCAACAGCTTGTCCGCGTAAATTTCTAAGTACATATGGACTTTGAAGTTCAACTAAAGAACCAGGATAAAATTCATTTTTATCATATTCATTTCCAAATTCATGCATGACACTATTTGGATTTATTTTACGTGTGAAATTTCCTTTAGATGGTGCAATTAATACATTCTCATAATCAATGTATTTTGATGATAATATTTCATATTGCATTTTTGCATCATCTGGTATAATTATGGATCGTGAATATTTAGGAATATCTGGAGCACCTTTATTTAACATGGATGCACCATTATTAATTTTTACTATTTGCATGATACCCTTTTCAGTTTGAACAGGAATCAACTGAAAATCATCCAATTCAAATTCAATGGTAGTAGAATAGATATCTGAGTGCATGATTTTTGCATGCTCTACTTTTTTTGCAAAAGCAAATACACTCAAAATGGAAGTAAAAATAAATATTTTCTTTATAAAATCCATGTAACCCTTTCCAATTTCATTAAAATAATAATTTTCTAGGTAAAATTACCTCTTTTACCATGAATCCACAATGGATGTAGGTCACATTTTACATTTTGTTACACAGATCACAATTTCAATTATTAAGAAGAGAAATCATACTATAATCATAAATTTTTACTGAGAATGGTATTAAGCCTATTTACAAAAGCTGTTGGATTTGTTAATTTGGCACCCTCAAGCAGAATGGCTTGATCTAATAATAACTGACTTACATCGTCAAACCCCTTACTTTTTCTCATTCCGCTAAGCTTCTTTATTATGGCATGAGAGGGATTTATTTCCAAAATAGGCTTAACATCTTGATTACCCGGCTGCCCCATGGCTTTCATCAATTCTTGCATTTTAGCTGTTGGATCATTAGAATCTGCAACAATACAAGAAGGAGAATCCTTTAATCTAGAAGAGATTTTCACGTCTTTAACTTGATCTCCAAGCACTTTGGAAATTTTCTTTACAAGTGGCTGTATTTTATCTTCAGATTTTTTATCTTCATCTGTTTTCAAATCATCAGCAGCATCACTATAATTAACTGATTTTAAATCAATGTCTTTATATTTATTTACAGATGGAATGACAATTTCATCGATTTCTTGATCCATGACCAAAACCTCTATGCCTTTATCTGCATACATCTCCAATAATGGTGAATTTTTTAAATTTTCTTCATTCGTACCCGTTATGTAATAAATATTTTTCTGATCAGATTTCATCCTAGATACATACTCTTCAAAAGAAACATATCCTTCAGTCGTTGTAGACTTATATCTAACTAGTTCCAACAACTCATCTTTATGATCTCTATCTTGGTACAATCCCTCTTTCATGGGAATACCAAATTGATCAATGAATCCAGCATATTTTTTCTTATCTTTAGAAAACTTCTTAATCTCAGAAAGAATTTTCTTCACTGAATTAGTTTTAATTTTTGCCAATACTCTATTTTTTTGCAATATCTCCCTACTCACATTCAATGGCAAGTCTTCTGAATCAATTACTCCTCTAACGAATCTGAGATATGTTGGCATCAACTCTTTGTCATCATCAGTAATAAACACTCTTTTAACATATAATTTAACTCCAGGTTTATAATCAGGATTAAAAAGATCAAAAGGCGCATTTTTAGGGATATAAAACAATGTAGTATAATCCAATGTCCCCTCTGCCTGAGTATGAATGCGCATTATGGGTTCTTCATAATCAACTGCAATGGATTGATAAAATTCATTATAATCTTTCTTTTTAAGACTGCCTTTAGGTTTCTTCCAAAATGCAGTTCCAACATTTATCTGTTCTGTCTTTTGTTCTGTTTTTTCTTTCTTTTTATCACCTTCACCTTCAGTAGTTGTCTCTTCATAATGCAAATATACTGGAGAAGGAATATGATTGGAATATTTTTTAATTATATTTTGTATCTCCCAACGTTTTGCATATTCATGTCCAGATTCATTAAGGTATAGTACAATCTCCGTACCATGTGTATCTTTTTCAGTCTCATCTATCTTGTAACCCGTTTTACCATCACTTGTCCATAAATAAGCTTGATCTTCTCCTGCTTTTTTTGTTATGACATCTACCTTATCGGCCACCATGTAGCAAGAATAAAAGCCAACACCAAATTGACCAATCAAATTAGAATCACTTTTTGAGTCACCAGATAACATCTCTACAAATTTTTTGGTACCAGAACGAGCGATAGTACCAAGGTTTTCCTTTAAATCATCCTTATTCATGCCAATCCCATTATCAGATATCGTAATTTTCTTATCAACACCATCTTCAAAATGAATATCTATTCGTGGAGAAAATTCTATTTTCTTATAATCATCATTTGTCAATGTCAAATATTTCAATTTATCTTGTGCATCTGATGCATTGGAAACTAGCTCTCTTAAAAATATTTCATTATGGGAATAAAGCGAATGAATTATAAGATGTAATAATTGACTAACTTCAGTTTGAAATTTATGTTTGGACATGAAAAATACTCCTCATTATTTTTATATTTTCTCCATAAAATCACATGTGATTCTGTTTATGCCATTATTAGCATAAACCATAAATTAATATAACATAAGCATTCATTTCATACTTAATCTTTTACTCTACAAAAAAAAGCCTTCATGGATTCATGAAGGCTTTCCCTTTTCAAAGTATTTGAGCGCTGTTTATTTTACCAGCATCAACTTCTGTATTTTGGAAATGGATGCTTCTCCATCTCTGGTTGCCATGAAGTTCAC
>JAYZCM010000092.1:0-9356 GCA_036338305.1 Fidelibacterota bacterium
TGCCATCAGCACATTTTGAGCATTCGATAACAATAAAAAAAGATGGAGCAGAAATACTAACAAAGTAATGGCTAAAGAAGCAGCAATTGAAGTTGATGGAGAAATAACGGAAACTTTGCCTAATGCAAATTTTCGTGTAAAATTAGAAAATGGACATGAGGTTTTAGCTCATGTTTCTGGTAAAATGAGAATGCATTATATTAAAATTTTACCAGGAGATAAAGTTAAATTAGAGTTGTCTCCATATGATTTAAGTCGTGGAAGAATAACATTTAGGTATTAAAATATGAAAGTACGCGCATCAGTAAAAAAAATATGTAATAAATGTCAGATAATAAGAAGGCATGGAGTAATTAGAGTGATTTGTGAAAATCCAAAACATAAGCAAAGACAAGGTTAGGAGATTTAGTGGCACGTATTGCAGGTATAGATATACCCAGAAATAAAAAAATAGAATTTGCACTTCCTTATATTTATGGGATTGGTAAAGCAACATCAAAAATAATTCTAAAGAATAGTGGCGTAGATCCTAACAAGAGAGTTCATGAATTATCAGAAGAAGAGCTATTATCAATAAGAAATGCAATAACGGATGAGATCTCTGTTGAAGGAGAACTTAGAGGTACTAATTCTAGAAATATAAAAAGATTAATGGATATAGGTTCCTACAGAGGGTTAAGGCATCGTAGAAGTTTACCTTCTCGTGGACAGAATACTAAAAATAATGCGCGAACACGTAAAGGGCGTAAAAAAACTGTAGCAGGTAAGAAAAAAGCTGCTGTATAAGGAGTTATAATATTGGCAAAAGGACAAGCTAAGAAAAAGAAAAAAGTAAGAGTTGACCCTGAAGGGATAGGCTTTATTAAGGCTACATTTAATAATACAATTGTTACATTAACAGACAAGTTTGGTAATGCCATTGCATGGTGTAGTGCTGGAGCATTAGGTTTTAAGGGGTCAAGAAAGAGTACACCTTTTGCAGCAACTGAAACAGCAAAAAAAGCCGCTGAAGATGCTATGGCTCTAGGACTAAGTACAATAGAGGTTCGTGTTAAAGGTCCTGGTGGTGGACGAGAAGCTGCAGTACGTTCATTGCGTGCAACAGGATTAAATGTAACATCTATAATGGATGTTACTCCTATACCGCATAATGGTTGTAGACCTCCAAAGAAAAGAAGAGTATAAAGGAAATAATATGGCAAGATATACAGGACCTAGAGCGCGACTTTGTAGAAGACTGGAATTTCCAGTTTTTGAATCTCCAAAATTTGGAAATATTAGAAAAAATTATCCTCCTGGCCAACATGGGCAAGGTAGAAGAAGAAAATTATCTAATTATGGTATACAGTTGCGTGAAAAACAGAGGATAAAGTATTTATATGGAGTATTAGAAAAACAGTTTAGAAATTATTTTAAAAATGCTGTCAAGCAAAATGGCCCTACGGGACATAATTTGTTAATTATGTTGGAATCACGTTTAGATAATTCAGTTTATCGCTTAGGTCTTGCGCCTACTCGTTCTAGTGCTCGCCAGCTTGTTACTCATAGACATTTTCTTGTTAATAATAAAATAGTTAATATTCCTTCTTTTCAATTATCTCCTGGTGATGTGATACAGGTAAGAGATAAAAGTAAAAAATTAGAAATTTTTCAAGAATCAATGAGAAGAGTTCAAGGTGATAATCCTTATCCGTGGCTTACACTTGATAAGGCAAAAATGATGGGTACATTTGATAGCCAGCCTGAACGAGATCAAATTGAAGAACCAATTGAAGAACAACTTGTAGTAGAGCTTTATTCTAAATAATAAAAAAAGGTAGATAAAATATGAGCAGTAATAAATATTTTCAAGACATAGATATTCATTTTGAAGATCAATCAGAAAATCATGCAAAGATAGTTGCGGAGCCATTTGAGAGAGGATATGGTGTTACCATTGGTAATACATTGCGTCGTACCTTGCTTACCTCTATACCAGGTGCAGCAATTACTTCAATCAAAATTGATGGTGTGAACCATGAATTTACTACAATTAAAGGTGTATTAGAAGATGTGGCCGATATTATATTGAATTTAAAAGAAATTCGTTTTAATATGTTAGATGAAGGTCCTGAATTAATATCTGTAGAATTACAAGGCCCTTGTAAATTCACAGGTGTAGACATAGGTAATGTTTCTAAACAATTTGAAGTGTTAAATCCAGAAAATCATATTGCAACTATTACTGATGAAAAAACCTTAATATTTGAATTAAGAATATGTAGAGGAAAAGGTTATTCTTCAGCAGTTAAAAATAAACGATCTGATGATACTTTGGGAACTATTGCTATTGATTCAATATTTAATCCTATTTTAAATGTTTCTTGGGATGTTCAGCCAATTGCTACATCTACTGAGGGACATGAAAGATTAACTATGGATGTTGTATCAGATGGCTCTACAAATCCTAAGGATGCTGTTAATCATGCTGCTAATTTGACAAGACAGCAATTAGCTTATTTTATGTTTACGGATTCAAGTGCCATTAAAGCTATTAATGAAGAAGAAATGAATGAAGCATTAGAAATAAAAGGAATATTGACAAAATCTATTGATGAAATGGAATTATCTGTTCGTAGTCATAATTGTTTGCAGGCTGCAGGCATTAGAACAATTGGAGAGTTGGTTTCAAAAGAAGAAAGTCAAATGCTTAAGTTTAAAAACTTTGGAAGAAAATCACTCACTGAATTACAAGAAAAACTAAGTGAGTTAGAATTAAGTTTTGGGATGGATATTAGTCAATATTTAGATAAAGAATAATAGGTTATTATGCGGCATCAAAAAAGAGGTAGAAAATTTAATCGTACAGCTAGTCATCGTAAAGCTATGATGAGTAATTTGGCATCTGCATTAATTTTACATAAGCGAATTCAGACTACTGATGCAAAAGGAAAAGAATTGCGTGGTTTTATTGATCGTTTAGTGACTTATGCAAAAAAAGGTGATGTTCATGGCCGTAGATTAATTCAAAAGCGTATCCAAGGTAAGAATTCTAAAGAAATAGCAAATATTTTGATTCATGATATTGCTCCTAATTATGAAAATAGAAATGGTGGCTATACTAGAATTGTAAAAATTGGAAATAGAAAGAATGATAATGCTATGGTATCTTTAATTGAATTTATAGATATAGCCCCTACTTTGTCAGATGAAAAAGTGGATGATGATGTCTCTAAAGGAGAGCCTAAAGAATAAAGCTTTTAAATAGAAGATTATATTATGCAGAAAAAAAGCATATTAAATAGGGCATTAGTTTCAATTGCCCTATTTTTTTTATTTTGTCAATTCATTCAAGCACAATTATCTTTTTTGGATACTAAATGTCTATGGATTGTTCGTGAAAGTATATATGATAAAGAATCAATTGATGCTGCATTTTTCCATGCTTACCATGCCGATTATGATGTTGTTTATGTTCAAGTAAGAGGTCGTGGCTATGCATTTTATGAATCAAATATTGTACCAAAAAATCCAAAAATAAATATAGACTTTGATCCATTGGAGTATGCAATTAAGTTAGGAAATGCTTTAGGGATTGAAGTACATGCGTGGGTAAATACATATATTTTATGGTCATCAAAATATGAACCTATGGATACCACGCATCTTTATCATCAACAAAAAGATTGGACGGAAGCAAATATTCATGGGAAAATGGATTCTCAGATAAAATTATCTTCTCCACAATCACCACAATGGGAAGGTGTTTTTTTATCTCCCATTCATCCTGAAGTTAATTCATATCTTTTATCAGTATTTTCTGAAATTATAAATGAATATGATGTAGATGGAATACATTTGGATTATATTAGGTTTCAAGATGAAATATATGGATATAATAGGATTGGAATGAAAGAGTTTGAAAAAATATATAATATAAACCCTCGTGATATTGTAAGAGGTATTATTTCGACTCACTATGGATGGGAGCAAAGTCTTGTAGATTCTATTAAAAATGAATGGAATAATTTTCGTCAAGATGCCATTTCTAGTTTAGTAAAAAATATTTACTCTGTCATAGAAAAATCAGAAAAGAAAATATATTTAAGTGCAGCAGTGAAACCTAATCTTATAGAGGCAAGAAGTAGATGGAGTCAAGATTGGGGAGATTGGTTACATGGAGATTTTATTGATTTTGTAGTGCCGATGAATTATTATAAAGAAATTAGACACTTTAATAATTCAATTCAAATTATTAAAACTAATTTGGATGATATGGATATTAATCGTATAATAATGGGTATTTCTACTTATAATCAGGATGTGCAGTCTGCAATAGATAAAATTTTACTTACAAGATTAAATGGTTTTAAGGGCATTAGTATTTTTTCTTATGACTCACATAAAAATAATTTAGAATGGTTTGATCCATTAATAGAGGCATTAGGTACAAAAAAATATGATTAAAAGAGAAACAAATTATGCAAAGAATAATTAAGGCGCCTACTGGTATACATTTAAGCTGCAAGGGTTGGCAGCAAGAAGCTGCATTTCGAATGATACAAAATAATTTAGATCCAGATAATGCAGAGAATCCAGATGAATTAATAGTATATGGAGGTTTAGGTAAGGCCGCTAGAGATTGGGCTTCTTATGATGCAATTTTAAAAAGTTTAATAGAATTAGAAAATGATGAAACTTTATTAATTCAATCAGGCAAACCCGTTGCAATTTTTCAAACAAATGTTTCTGCTCCAAGAGTACTTATATCAAATTCAATGTTAGTTCCAAATTGGGCTAGTTGGAGTCATTTTAGAGAATTAGATAAAAAAGGACTCATGATGTATGGCCAAATGACTGCCGGTAGTTGGATTTATATTGGTACTCAAGGTATTCTTCAAGGGACTTATGAAACTTTGGCTGAGCTTGCGAATCAACATTATGATGGTAGTTTAAAAGGTACTCTTACGGTGACGGGGGGGTTAGGTGGCATGGGGGGTGCTCAGCCATTAGCTGTTACCATGAATGAAGGAGTAAACATAACAATTGAGATTGATGATTCAAGAATAAAAAGACGTTTAGAAACAAAATATTTGGATATTTCAACTACTGATTTTAAGGAAGCAATTGATCTCGCAATGAATGCAAAAGAAAAAGGCATGGCATTATCCATTGGATTATTAGGGAATTGTGCAGATATTCTTCCAAAGTTCATTGAAGAAAATATTATTCCAGATATAGTGACTGATCAAACTTCTGCGCATGATGAATTAAATGGTTATTATCCACATGGCATATCTTTTAATGATGCTAACAAATTAAGAAAGTCTAATCCTGATGAATACATAAGGAAAAGTTTTCTTTCCATGGCCATTCATTGTCAAGCCATGTTAGATTTACAAAAAAAAGGGGCTCATGTGTTTGATTATGGAAATAATTTACGTGGGCAAGCTAAAGAAAATGGAGGTGTTAAAAATGCATTTGACATTCCAGGATTTGTTCCTAAGTTTATTAGACCTCTTTTTTGTGAAGGTAAAGGGCCTTTTAGATGGGTTGCATTATCAGGTGATCCAGAAGATATTTATAAAACGGATAAAAAAGTTTTAGAACTTTTCCCTGAAGATGTAGCTTTAAAAAGATGGATAGATATGGCGCAGAAAAAAATTAAATTTCAAGGGTTGCCTTCAAGAATATGTTGGCTTGGATACAGAAAACGTAATTTATTTGGAAAAGCAATAAATCAGATGGTCTCTTCTGGAGAATTAAAAGCTCCAATTGTAATTGGACGAGATCATTTGGATGCAGGTTCTGTTGCATCACCAAATAGAGAAACAGAAGCAATGAAGGATGGATCAGATGCTGTGGCAGATTGGCCAATACTTAATGCATTATTAAGTACGGCTGGAGGTAGTAGTTGGACTTCCGTACATCATGGTGGTGGAGTAGGAATGGGTTTATCAATTCATGCTGGAATAGTCATTGTAGCAGATGGCTCTATTGAAATGGAAGAGCGTATTGATAAAGTTTTAACTAATGATCCAGGAATTGGAGTTGCAAGGCATGTCGATGCAGGATATGATGATGCCATAAAAATTGCTAAAGAACGTAAACTTAAAATCCCTATGTTGTCATAATCATTTACATTGAAAATAAAAATTTATAATATTGGTAGCATTGTAACATGGTCACATGAAAACAATAAAGTTCAAACGTTAACTGATGTTGAACTTTTAATTGATGGTGATAAAATATCTGATATTTCCCATAAAATTGTAAATGCTGATCAAGAAATTAATGCAGAGGGTGCTTTAATTATTCCGGGGTTTATAGATTCTCATACTCATCCAATTTTCATTGGTAATCGCTCTAATGAATTTGCATTAAGAGTTAAAGGAAAAACTTATGATGAAATTGCTAAGTCTGGCGGAGGAATCCTTGCGTCTATAAAAAATGTTAGAAATGCAAGTGAGGAACAATTACTTGAAGAGTCTTTAGGAAAAATAAATTTATTTCTTTCACATGGAACAACTACGATAGAAGCTAAATCGGGATATGGTTTAACATTAAAAGATGAAGTTAAATCATTAAGAGTAATAAAAAAATTAAATGAAATTAGTAAATTAGAGATTATTCCAACATTTTTAGGAGCACATGATTTTCCACCAGAGTTTCAGAATAATCATGATAAGTATGTTGATTTAATATGTGATGAAATGATTCCAATTATTTCAGAAGAGGATTTGGCAGAATATTGTGATGTATTTTGTGAAAATAATTATTTTACGGTTAGACAATCAAGGAAGATTTTGCAAACAGCATTAGATAATGGAATGAAAATTCGTCTTCATGCAGATGAATTTAAAGATAGTGGTGCTGCAGCATTAGCTGCAGAATTAGGTGCAATTTCAGCAGATCATCTTATGGCGGTTAGTAATGAAGGAATGAAAGCCATGGCAGAAAAAGGAGTTATGGCTACCCTTTTGCCTGGTACAACATTATTTCTTGGAAAAAATCAATATGCAAATGGAAGAAAAATGATTGATATTGGATGTGATGTTGTTTTGGCGACTGATTTTAATCCAGGCTCTTGTACAATCCAATCCATGCCAATTATAATGTCATTAGCATGTTTACATTGTGGTTTAAATATTGAAGAAGCTTTTATTGGGTCAAATTGGAATGGTGCTAGGTCAATAAATAGAAGTAATCAGATTGGTGCTATTTGTAAAGGATATCAAGCAGATTTATTATTTTTTGATATGCAATCAATTAATGAATTACCTTATTGGATGGGATCTGATCGTTTGTTGAATGTTATGAAAAAAGGTGAATTATTAGATTTCTAAAATCAAATTAACAAGGATGACTACATCTAGAATGTTAATGATTTCATCTTGATTTAAATCACCACAAAAACAATCAATTTCATTGCCTAGAATACACTCATTTATCATATATACTACATCTAGGATATTTTGAGTAGCATCTGAGTTGCAATCTCCTGGTTCAAAATTGTTAATTGAAAACCAATTTGCACCAATATCTCTAATACTACCATCTGGATCCATTTGAGATGGATTTCCAGCATCTATGCATGGAGAAGTGTCTTCATATGAAAAATTCCATGCATCAAAATCAATAAAAATTGGGTTTAGTTCAAGAAGACCATTTCCATCGAGTTCCAACGGAACCCAAGTGAGCCCTCAGCAATTTTCATTATAGCCTGCGCATCCTAGGTTGTTTTCCCAAAAATTTGAATAATTGATTTCAAAATAAGCGGTAGTGCCTCGCATTGAGACTCCATATTGATTATTATGAATGAAATTAGAATTATTAATTAAAACATCAGCTTCATCCATAATTTGGATTCCAAATTCATTTTGTATGAAATTACAATTAGAAATATTACCTGTTGAAGTACCATTGAAAGTAATGCCATTATAACCACCATTTATAATATTTAAATATTCAACATGTAGGCTTGCAGGAAAATCTTGTTCAGCATATACCCAAAGACCTAACCCTTGGTTTAAATCTACAATTGCGCCATTTCCTTCAATAAATACATCCCCTTCATAAACTCCAATTTCTCCAGTATAGATTACATTTTGATCTAAGACCATGTATTTATCATATCCATTACCAGGCAAAGCATTGTCAAAAACACTTTGTAAGGTTACTCCTTGAAGGATCTTGATGCTAATTAGCATTAACAAATATAATTTTATTCTTTTCATTATTAAAATATACTTAATTAGCATAAAAAATACAATATGATATTGTTAACATTTTGTAAAAGTTCTTTTCTGTGATAATAATCAATGAAATATTATTTTTCATTATGAAAATGTACTTTTTTATTCATAAAGTACCCGCTCTATCGAGGAGGTTCTTTATTATTCAACATATTTTTTTGTTAATTTCTAAAACATGGATTTTGTGACGGAGTTCATAAGATAAAAAGCTAGTTTTTTTTTAAATTTCACATAGTATTAAAGGCAATGAAGAAAACGATAACATTTTGAATAGAAATACTAAAAAAATAAAAGTTGATTATTGAAAATTATAAAGATGAGGAAAATTGAATTAGTTTAAAAATGAAAAAGCTTCAAAACATATTAATTTTTTTATTATTAAATGTTTTCGCATGGGCGAATAGTAATTTACATTTTGTACCAGATTATTTGGAATCCACACAGAACCCATTTAATTCACATACCATAAAAATCACCTCTGCATTGTTAAATGAAGTTGATTTGGAATTAGGGGATGAAATTGGTGTTTTTGATGGAGATATATGTGTAGGAGCAGGTATTGTTGAAGAAACTCTTTCAACAAATAATATGCTTGAAATTCCAGCTTCAGCTCAAAATGGTGACATACCAGGATTTACTTCTGGAAATGAAATATCTTATCGTTTTTGGGATGCAAGTAGTTCTTCTGAAATTTTGAATATTTCTGCTTCATATTTACAAGGTAGTGGAATATTTAATCAATTAAGTAGTTCGTATGTTTCTTTGGAAGCTGAATTTTCTAATGAATATTACATTGAAATAACCGATGGATGTGATTTGCCTGACTCAAACATAAAGGGTTACATGCATTTGTCTTCGGATGGTTCTGTATTTTACAAGACTCCAACAACCATTGGAGGTTTTCAATTTGACGTAGATGGTGCTACGGTTAGTTCTGGTTCTGGTGGTGATGCTGGTACAGCTGGTTTGAATGTAAGTGCTGCTGGTAGTTTCGTATTGGCTTTTTCAATGTCTGGTGCAACGATTCCTGTAGGGTGTGGAACACTTACAAATCTTTCTTTGAATGGTGATGCTACTGGTTTGTCAAACATAATTGTTTCGGATGCAACGGCAAATCCAATT
>JAYZCM010000093.1:0-6087 GCA_036338305.1 Fidelibacterota bacterium
GAAAGCATAAAAGCTGATAAACGAGGTGATATTATATCTGCAAAAATTGGAAAAATAGTAAAAAATGACCCGCCTATCAATCCTGCAATCAAACCCCAACTATTAATTTTCTTCCACCATAAACATAAAATTAGTGCTGGCCCAAAGGATGCGCCAAGCCCTCCCCAAGCATAAGCAACCATCTCAAATACCAAATTTTTAGTTTCTAAAGCCATAAAAAATGCTACCAACCCAATTATAATTGTCATGATCCTTCCAATAGTTAATAAATCTTCATTTGATTTATTTTTCATAAATATTCTTTTACAAATATCTTGAGTTATTACTGTCGTAGAAATCAATAACTGAGAATCTGCCGTTGACATCATGGCTGCAATGGCCCCACTTATGAAAATTCCTGCAAGCCATGCTGGCAATAAACTTTTTGCCATGATTGGCATTAGCTTTTCAGGATCAGGAAGTTGATTAACTTCGTTAATCATTATTCCATTAAATTCAAGCAAATTATTATTTATAAGCTCTAACCCAATTAAACCAATACACATTGCTCCAATAAATGCAGGTATAGCCCATGCATAAGCTATCTTTCTACTAACAATAATATTTTCTATTTTATCAATGGCCATGTAACGTGCAACTAGATGTGGTTGCCCCATATAGCCTAGCCCCCAAGATAAACCTCCAATCATAGTAGTTATTGCAGCCAAACCAGTATTACCCCCATATAAATTAGACCAATCAATATTCATCGTAACATCTGACGAAACAAGTTCAATCCAACCAACAATGGGAAGAATTATTAAGGTGCCTATCATGATTATTCCTTGAACTAAATCTGTCCAAGCAACCGCTAAAAAACCGCCCATAAATGTATAAAAAATAATGATTATGGCCCCTAAAAGCATTCCTTGAAATTCAGTAATCCCAAAAGTCACATTAAGCACTTTTCCAGCGCCTGAAAATTGAGCAGCCACATAAAAAGTGAAAAAAAATGTAATTATCAAAGAAGAAATAAGTCTAATTATTCCACTTTCATCAAATACTTTTTTTTCAAAATATTCTGGTAATGTAATAACATCAAACTTCTGTACATCTTTTCTTAAAGGATAAGCAATGAAAAGCCATGAAAAAATAATTCCTAAAATACAACCTAAAACAGTCCACAGTTCTAGCATTCCTAAAATTAGAGCAGCACCAGGTAAGCCAAGTAATAGCCAAGCAGATTCACCTGAGGCTCTTTCTGAAAATGCAATAACAGTAGGTCCAAGTTTTTGACCGCCTAAAGCAAAATCTTTTAAGTTTTTTGTAATACGAACAGAATAAAAACCTACAACTAATATTATCATTAAGTAAAAAATAAAACTAATTGTTATTGCATTCATTTTTACCTTTCTTAATTATTTTAAATAATTAGTTATTTTCTAGAAAAAAAAATTTAACATTACTGTATATTTTACCCAATACTTTTATAATAAATTCAAATCATAATGAACTCAAAAACAAAAATTTTTATTACTGGTGGGACCTTTGATAAAGAATATAATGAACTTACAGGGGAATTATATTTTAATTATACGCATATGCATGAACTCTTAAAATTAGGACGCTGTAAAGTAAACGTAGACATAGAAACCATCATGATGGTAGATAGTTTAGATATGACAGAAACTCAACGTACTATTATAGTACAAAAATGTATGGATGAGCCATTAAAAACAATAATAATTACACATGGAACTGATACCATGGTAAAAACAGCCTATGCATTAGCAGAAAATATAAATGATAAAACCATAATTTTAACAGGTGCAATGATTCCATTTAAATTTGGTAGTTCAGATGGTTTATTCAATATGGGTAGTGCACTTGCTTATGCTCAAGCATTAAACCAAGGAATATATATTGCCATGAATGGTCAAATTTTTAATTATAAAAATGTTAAAAAAAATACTGATCTAGGTGTTTTTGAAGAATTAGAACTCTCTTAATGAATATGATGAACTATATATATGCATTTATGTTAGGATATATTTTTGGCTGTTTTCAAACTTCATATTTTTTATCTAAAAAATTTAAAAAGAAAGACATTAGAAATATGGGGTCAGGAAATGCTGGAGCATCTAATGTTACCTCAGAAATGGGATGGAAATTTGGCATAATAACTGCGATTCTTGATATATTAAAAGCATATATACCCGTAAAATTAACAGTAATTATTTTTCCTTCAATCAACCATCAATTTGAATTAATGGTAGTTACTGGAATGGCTGCAATTTTAGGCCATATTTTTCCATTTTTCTTAAAATTCAAAGGAGGTAAAGGAATCGCCTCATATCTTGGCATGTTATTAGGTATTAATTTGCAACTTGGAGTTATTGCAATAATAACTTTATGCTTAATTACCTTAATTACAGATTATGTTGCAATAGGTTCCATTTTTCTTTACGTTATTATCCCAATAATTTTTTATTATAATTATCATTCAATGATAATTCTTTCTTGTACTTTAATTTTATTATTAGTTGGTATTTTAAAACATATGATTAATATTAAAAGAATTATGAATGGTACAGAAGTAGGCTTAAGATCCGTCATTTATAAAAACAAATAATTTGTCTATAATTAAACCATTTAGAGGTTATTTACCTCCTGCCGAATTAGCTAAACAAATTTCATCTCCACCATATGATGTATTATCATCTGATGAAGCAAAAAAAATAGCAAAGAATAATAAACAATCATTCCTTAGAGTTATTAAACCTGAAATAGATTTTAAATCAAATGAAATATTAAATAGTAAAAAAATACATGAAAATGGTAAAAATAACCTTAATGAATTAATTAATAATAATCAATTAATAAAAGATGATTGTTCATCTTTTTATGTATATAGAATAATTATGAATGGACATACTCAAACTGGAATTGTTGCAGGAGCATCTATTTCAGAATATGATCAAAACTTAATAAAAAAACATGAATATACTCGGCCAGATAAAGAGGACGATAGAACCATTCATATCAATACTTTAAATGCTAATACTGGTCCTGTTTTTTTAACTTTTAAAAATAAAAATGGATTTAATTCATTAATTGATGATTTAACAAAAAATAAACCTGATATTTCTTTTATTGCTGATGATAATACTTGTCATATTATTTGGAAAATTCCATTATCTGATGACATTAATAAAATAAAAAAATATTTTTTTAACATATCATGTCTATACATAGCTGATGGCCATCATAGAGCGGCATCAGCTTCAAGGATTCAAAAAAATAGACTTAATAATAATGATAATCATACTGGTAATGAGGCATATAATTATTTTTTATCCGTTATTTTCCCTCATGATGAAATGAAAATATTAGATTACAATCGCATAATAAAAGATCTAAACGGATTAACAGAAAAAGAATTCATAAACTCACTAAAAGAAAATTTCATCATTAATCCAATTTCCAAAAGAAAACCTCCAAAAATGGCTAGAAATTTTTCAATGTTGTTAAATAATAATTGGTATAATCTAGAAGCTAAAGAAAAAATTTCATCACAAGACCAAGTAAATAAATTAGATGCATCAATCTTACAAAATTACATTCTTGAACCCATTTTAGGAATTGATGATCCAAGAACAAATAATAGAATTGATTTCGTTGGTGGAATTAGAGGATTAAATGAATTAGAAGATAGATGTAATAAAGGTTTTACAATAGCTTTTGCATTATATCCCGTATGCATAGAAGATTTATTATCAGTTGCTGATGCAGAAAAAGTAATGCCCCCAAAATCAACTTGGTTTGAACCTAAATTAAGATCAGGATTAATTATAAGAGATCTAAATTAAGAAACTGTAATTCCATTAAATGAAATCCATGGAAAAATAGCTGATCCAAAATTCACCCTATCGCTAGAAATTTCCTCTATATTTTCAAACATATCTTTTACATTTCCTGAAATCATGGTTTCAGTAATAGGAAATTGAATTTCACCATTTTTGATATAATAACTATTTTTTGCTACTCCAGAAAAATCTCCATTACTTGAAGGATAACCACCTGAAAACCGACACAACAATATTCCTTCATCAATATTTTTAATTACCTCATCATGAGATTTTTGACCTGGGTCAATAATATAGGCTCCACCATCATTCACAGATCTATTTTTATCTAATTTATTAGAGCCATAAATACCCAATAAATGAGTTTTTAATATTCCTTTGTCTATAATTGTAGAATTTTCTGCAACATAACCATCAGAAGTAATAAAATATCCATCAGAAATCTCATCTGATAATGGATGTGAATGAATTGACAATTTTGAACTTGCTATTTTTTTATCCAACATATCTTTATACAATGAATTACCCGTAACCATTTTCCCATCACTAATATCAGACATTATAAAATCTAAAAAATCTCCAAGACAATCTGGAGTGACTAAAATTTTTCCTTTAAATTTTTTCTGGATTTTTTCTGTATTAAGTTGCTCTACTGATTGTTTTAATAATGTATTAATGGTACCATATTCATATAATGGTTTATCTATTTTTAATGCACTAATTCCAGTATAATTAAATGATGATGTTTTCTCACCATCTTTAGAAAGAAACATTGGAGAAAAACCATATATGCCTTCTCTAACTTCAAAATCAACTCCATTTGAATTTTTAAAAAATAATTTTCTATGATTAAAATCCATAGTCGCAGCTTCCAATTGAATTTGAGAATAAGTTGATTGTACATATTTAACAAATCCCTCTAAAGATTCATACATTTTATCTAAATTTGCAGATTCATCACCTTTGGAAAAAACTTGATGAGGTTGATTACTTGATATATCATGCGCAACATCTGGCTGTGAACCATCCGCCATACTCATAACCAATTGAATGGCAGAATCAATACTTTCTTTATCTATTTTATTAATTAAAGTTGAGCCTTTTTTTTGATCTTTAATTACTGATATTCCTAAATTGGTATTAAATGTTGTTCTAAATAATGTCATCTCACCAATTTCTACATTTAATTCTTTTTTTTCAGACATGCTTAAAGAGCAAGCTGCCTTATCTGCGCCAACTTTTTTAATTGAATCAAGACAATAATTAATAGCATCTTTATTATTCATTATCTACCTCCAATATTAACTTTACATTTAATGGCAGGTCCACCCATGCCAACGGGAATTATTTGTTTTTTTCCACACATTCCCGCTGAAGACCAAGACATATCAGAAGAAATCATGTCAACTGTTTTTAATACATCAAATGCAATACCAGAAATTGTAGTGTCTTTAATTGCATTACCTAATTTTCCATTTTTAATTTCATAACCCATTGTTATGGCAAACATAAATTCACTAGTAGAATCAGCTTGACCATTACCTGTTTTTACTAAATAATATCCATCATCAATTGATGAAATCATTTCTTCTAAAGTATGTTTCCCTGGAACAAAAGCTGTATTACGCATTCTAATAAGCGGTTCATCTGAAAATTCATAAGCACGAGCATTTCCTGTTGGTTTTACATCAAAATGTCGTGCACTATCTTTATTATGCATAAATGTTTTCAAAATTCCATTTTTAATAATTGTAACATCTTCTGATTTTGTCCCTTCATCATCAACATAAACTGGTACAGGGCAAGTTTTTCCATCACACGTATTGGCATAATCAATTAATGTTACTAATTCACTTGCAACTTTCTGATTAACATAATCTCCTGCAATTGAGCCTCCCATTACTAAATCAGCTTCTGTTGTATGACCTATGGCTTCATGTGCCAATATGCCTGCTAAGTCAGCATCAAGAATTACATCCTTATATCCAGCATTTGCATGAACACCATTAGCTTTTTGTTTTAATTTTTCAACCAAATCATCAATTTCCATAAAATAATTAGAAGGTTTTAAAAATTTGTCTTCCAACTGACCAAGTCCACCCCATGGGTTTCCAATACTAATTGGAGAGCCATCTTTTTCAATTGATAACATAGCATATAATAATGCTCTTGGTGTCATTGAATATGATTCCGAGCCATCAGAAGTAAACAGTGATTTTTCCATGTCAAGTTCACCCATGAC
>JAYZCM010000094.1:0-10071 GCA_036338305.1 Fidelibacterota bacterium
AATGCACTAATTCCAGTATAATTAAATGATGATGTTTTTTCACCATCTTTAGAAAGAAACATTGGAGAAAAACCATATATGCCTTCTCTTATCTCAAAATCAACTCCATTTGAATTTTTAAAAAATAATTTTCTATGATTAAAATCCATGGTAGCTGCTTCTAGCTGAATTTGAGAGTAGGTTGATTGTACATATTTAACAAATTCTTCTAATGATTCATACATTTTATCTAAATTTGCAGATTCATCACCTTTAGAAAAAATTTGTTGAGGTTGATTAATTGATATATCATGAGCAGCATCTGCTTGAGAACCTTCTGCCATTTTCATTACCAATTGAATGGCAGAATCTATGCTTTCTTTATCTATTTTATTAATTAAAGTTGAACCCTTTTTTTGATCTTTAATTACTGAAATTCCTAAATTTGTATTAAATGTTGTTCTAAATAATGTCATCTCACCAATCTCTACATTTAATTCTTTTTTTTCAGACATGCTTAAAGAACAAGCGGCCTTATCTGCACCAACTTTATTAATTGAATCAAGACAATAATTAATAGCATCTTTATTATTCATTATCTACCTCCAATGTTAACTTTACATTTAATGGCAGGGCCTCCCATGCCCACAGGAATTATTTGTTTTTTTCCACACATTCCAGCTGAAGACCAAGACATGTCAGATGAAACCATATCAACTGTTTTTAATACATCAAATGCAATACCAGAAATTGTAGTATCTTTTATTGCCTTACCTAATTTACCATTTTTAATTTCATAACCCATTGTTATTGCAAACATAAATTCACTAGTAGAATCAGCTTGACCATTACCAGTTTTTACCAAATAATATCCATCATCAATTGATGAAATCATTTCTTCTAAAGTATGTTTTCCTGGAACAAAGGCTGTATTGCGCATTCTAATAAGCGGTTCATCTGAAAATTCATAAGCACGCGCATTACCTGTTGGTTTTACATTAAAATGTCGTGCACTATCTTTATTATGCATAAATGTTTTTAAAATTCCATCTTTTATAATTGTAACATCTTCTGATTTCGTACCTTCATCATCAACATATACTGGTACGGGGCAAATTTTTCCATCACAAGTATTAGCATAATCAATTAACGTTACTAATTCACTTGCAACTTTCTGATTGACAAAATCTCCTGCAATTGAACCTCCCATTACTAAATCAGCTTCTGTTGTATGACCTATGGCTTCATGAGCTAATATACCTGCTAAATCAGCATCAAGAATTACATCCTTATATCCAGCGTTTGCATGAATACCATTAGCTTTTTGTTTTAATTTTTCAACTAAATCATCAATTTCCATAAAATAATTAGAAGGCTCTAAAAATTTATCCTCTAACTGACCAAGTCCACCCCATGGATTACCAATACTAATTGGGGAGCCGTCTTTCTCAATAGATAACATGGCATATAATAATGCTCTTGGTGTCATTGAATATGATTCTGAACCATCGGAAGTAAAAAGTGATTTTTCCATGTCTAATTCACCCATGACTAAATTTCTAGAAAGAAGTTCTGGATATTTTTTCTCAATATAGCCATCTATTTCTTTTACAAATTCTAACCAATATTTTTGCTCTTGACGATTTTTAGTAGTAGTAAAATTCATTTCATGATTAGATTGGGTTTGAGGTAAATAAAAGCCACATTTATTTTCATCTTTCTTATACATAAATTGCATGTTTTCCGTAGATGAATTAATTACATTATTAATATTCTCATCATTAATGTTTGGACTAGAAGAAAAACCCCAGCTACCATCTTTATATACTCTAGCAGATACTCCACTTGTTTTTGTAGAAACATTTCCCGTAACATCACCATTAGTTAAATTCAATCTATTATTACGATTTTCTTGTACCCTTAATTCCGTATAATCAGTGAAATTATTTTTAAATTTATTTAAATTCTCATATTTCATAATAAAACCCTTTATAAAGTTAATTCAAAAGATTTAAGAAGAATACCAGGACAAGATACTCCGCCAAACTCTCTTCCACCATAAGTTTCTACGCTAGGAATAAGTTGAGGCTTGTCTGTTACTGCTTCCAAGTTATTTCCAAAAAAATTATATATACTATCATCAAATCTCATATTTTCTATTGGAGCAATTATCTCACCATTTTCCACCCAAAAACAAGCATATCTAGTCATTCCAGTTATGCGTCCGCCCATTCTATCACTCCAATTCAAATAATGAAGATTAGATAAGTAAATACCCGTATCAAGATTATTTATAATCTCATTTTCATTTAAATTTCCAGGTGCTAAAACAGGAGAACGCAAACTTTCTCCATCTCCTGCAAAATTTGAATTTAATCCATACTCTTTAGCTGTTCTACTACTTATTAAAGTATTTTTTAAATTTCCAGATAAAATAAGATCTAATTTTTCTGGAGCCAATTCACCATTCCCATTAAAACGGGGCACTAAACCTGTTGAAAAATCTTCACTTAATGAAAAACATGGAGAAAGTTTAACATTGTTTTGTCTCATTTTTGATAATGAACTATTACCCTGCCGAATAGAAGCTTCTCCAACCCCACCCCAAGAAAACATATGAATAATATCCGCTACACCTGCAGGTGCTATATATGTTCTATATGAACCAGGTGTAAGTTTTTTAGGTTTCCTTTCCATCATTTTTAATTTTAAAATGGAATCTGCCATAAATTTTTCATATTCTTCTTGATTCCAATTACTACCTGCATAGGTAGCCTTAACCATTTTTTCATCTTTGGTAATTAAAGAATAATCTAAAGAAAAAGTGTCAGTTGAAAACCAATGTTTCTGACCTGCTGAATTTATATTACCTGAAAAAATTTTACCAGAGGACCAAATTCCCGCCAAATCTACTTTTTGCATAGCAGGACTAAGTGCTGATACTACTTTTTCTTCAGCTAATAAATTTCCACGATTATCTTCTCTACTTGAACCCATGTTCTCTGGGATGACAATATATGGATCTTTTGGAAGATTTATTACTTCAGTTCTTAATCTGTTTAATTCTAATAATGCTAATTTTTCATTAGAAGCCCAATCATCAGTTAACGTAAAACTTCCACTACAAGTTTTTCCTTCCTTAATTATATTCATATATAATGAAACATCTTCAACAATACCAGATTGCCTTACCTTGGATTCATTAAATCTAATAAATTGACTATGTTCACCATCAATACTAATTTTTAAATATTCATCAACATCTAATTGATTAATTAATTTTTCTGCTAATGTATTAAATAATTTTTCCAATTTAATTTCTCCTAATTAAGCTCCACCAAAAACTTCAATGTTTTTAAATAAACATACTGGAGAAGCATGTCCTACTCTTATTGATTGATTAGGCTCACCTTTTCCACAATAAGGTGTACCATATAATTCAAATGTATCTGCATTACCAACCATTTTCAAACTATTCCAAAATGGATTAGATATACCTCGATAATTTGGATTTTTTAATGTTTTAGTGAATTTTCCATTTTCAATTAATTTGGCATATTCACAACCAAATTGAAATTTATTTCTATAATCATCAATAGACCATGAACGATTAGTTTCCATAAACACACCTCTTTCTATGGATTTTATCATGTCATCATAAGTTGAATTACCTGGTTCTAAATTTAAATTTGCCATTCTATCTATTGGTGCACGATTCCAAGAAGAAGATCTAAAATTAGCTACTCCAGGAATTCCAGATCGTAATTGACTTTCCATTCCACCTAGGCCTCTAATAAGTATGCCATCTTTAATGATAAATTGTTTTTCTGCCTTTAAACCTCCATCATCATAACCATAACAAGCAAATTGATGTTCAACAGTAGGGTCAAAGGTTATGTTCATTATATCTGAACCATATTGTAATTTTCCAAAATCATCTGGTCTTACAAAAGACCAACCTGCATAATTTCTTTCATCTCCTAAAATTCGATCAACTTCAAGAGCATGTCCAATGGATTCATGAATTTGTAAAAGCATTTGATCAGGTGCTAATATTAAATCAGTCTTTTCAGTTGGACATTCATCTGCACCTATAAGTTCTAAGGCTTGTTCTCCGACACGTTGAGAGCGAACCAAAACCATTTCTTCATCAAACTCTTCCATCCCAATTTGCAAACAATGATTATCAGATCTTCTTTGATAAATATCTCCATCATTTGCAGTTGCAGAATAATCAGATTGCACCATTAAAAAATTTTGTTTTACATCTCCACCATTAGAACTAACATAATTAGATTCTGTTTCTATGATCATTCCCATTGCAGAAGCGCTTACTATTTTATCATTAACTTTAAGTTGATTATAAGCTTTAAGTAAAATTTCATTTAATTTCCCTGGGGAGACTTCATCCACTGATTTTAAATAAGATGAATTAAATGAACCTTTGGTTGCAGGTCTAGCTTTTTCAGTAAAATTAAAAATTGGATTTTTTGCAGCCTCTTTTGCTTGTAACATAGCTATTTTTGCTCCTTTTAAAATACTATCTACATCTGTATTTCGTGAACCAAAATAACCAAATTGTCCATCTACTAAAACTTCAACCATTATGCCTTTACTATTATTTTGCATGTTTGCTTGGGGATTGCCATCTCTAATTACTCGATAAGTAGTTTTTTCATTGACTCCGCGCAAACCTATCCAATCAATAGGAAGATCAATTTTATTAATAATTTCATTTAATTTAAAATCAAACATAATTCTCTCCGAATTCTATTATTTGCTTTGTAATAAAAGGACGTAAATTTAAGCCTTTTTTAAAACTAAACAATAAAGAATGCAAGAGGAGAAGTTTATGGCATTAGAAAATAATCCGTTGATTTTAAAATCAAATTTAAAATATGGTGCAATTCCATTTAATGAAATAAAACTAGAGCATTTCATGCCTGCTTTAGAATATTCAATTAATCAAGCTGAAAAAAATCTTGAACAAATAATTAATAATCATGAAAATGCTACCTTTGAAAATACCATCTTGAAAATGGAAAATGGAACTGAACTCATGGAAAACATTGCACATGTATATTTCAATTTAATGGGAGCTGAGTCTGATAATAAGTTCAAAGAATTAGCACAACAAATTTCACCATTACTTTCAAAATTTAGTAATAAAGTTCTCTTGAACTCTAAATTATTTAAAAGAATACAATTTTTATATGACAATATCAATGAAATCTCATTAAATGATGAACAAAAAAGATTAGTAAAGGAAAATTATAATGATTTTATAAATAATGGTGCATTACTTAATGAAAAGGATAAAGAAAAAATACAAAAAATTGATTCAGATTTATCAAAATTACAACCTCAATTTTCACAAAATACTTTAAATTCTACAAATTCTTTTAACCATACGATTACAAATAAAGAAGAACTCTCTGGCCTTCCATCAATGGTAATTGAACATGCCGCTACAGTTTCAAAAGAAAAAGGAAATCAAAATGGATGGACTTTTACCTTACAAATGCCAAGTTTTCGCCCAATAATGCAATATGCTCAGGATAGATCCTTAAGAGAGAAAATGATGCGTGAATTTGGTAAAATTGCTTATGGTGGTGAATATGATAATCAAAAAATCATCAAACAGATTGTTTCTTTAAGATATGAAAAAGCACAATTACTTGGCTTTAAGGATCATGCTGAAAAAACCTTACAAAAACGCATGGCAAAAAAAACAGAAACTGTAATGAATTTTTTAAATGAATTATTTGAAGTGTATTATCCGGCAGCAAAAAATGAATTGCATGAGATGCAAACCCTTGCTCAACATGATGGAATTAATAAGATGGAAATTTGGGACCTAGCATATTATGCAGAAAAATTAAAAAAAGAAAAATTTGATTTTAATGAAGAAGATCTTAGGCCATATTTTGAATCAAACAATGTAATTCAAGGTGTGTTTAAAGTTGCAGAATTAATGTATGACCTTAAATTTGTTGAATCTCCAAATACTCCCACATACCATGAAGAAGTCAAAGTATTTGATGTTTTAGATAAAGATGACAATCATGTTGCACTATTTTATATTGATCTACATCCAAGAAAAACAAAGAATGGTGGAGCATGGATGACTTGTTATAGAACTCAAGGACTTAATAAAAATGGAACCATTGAAAGACCCTTGATATCCATAGTTGCAAACCTCACACCATCTACCAAAGAAACCCCAGCTTTATTAACTTATGATGAAGTAAAAACAATTTTTCATGAGTTTGGGCATGCACTTCATGGCATGCTTTCAAATGTTACCTATAAATCATTAGCTAGCCCTAATGTCCTTTGGGATTTTGTTGAATTACCCTCTCAAATAATGGAAAATTGGTTAGGAGAAAAAGAAACACTACAACTTTTTGCCAAACATTATGAAACTGGAGAAATTATACCTGACTCACTAATTGAAAAAATAAAAACATCAAGTACATTCAATGCAGGTATAAATGGATTAAGACAACTAACATTTGGATTTTTAGATATGGCATGGCATACAGAAAACCCTAATAATTTTACAGATGAAATAGAAAATTTTGAAAATGAGGCAATAGGCAATATGCAATTATTGCCAAAAATAAAAAATTCAAGTATTTCATGTCACCTAGGACATATATTTTCAGGAGGCTATTCTGCAGGTTATTACTCCTATAAATGGGCTGAAGCATTAGATGCAGATGCATTTGAACATTTTAAACAAAATGGGATTTTTAATAAACAGATTGCAACATCTTTTAGAAAAAATATTTTAGAAAAGGGAAATACTGAAGATCCAATGAAATTGTATGTAAAATTCAAAGGGAAAGAGCCAGATTCAAAAGCATTATTGCGTAGAGATCAATTAATTTAATCATAAATAGGAGCATTTTTATGGAAGAACCAATGAAGTTAACAGAAGAAGAAAAAGAAAAACTTAATAAATCAAAAGATGAAAAAACATGGTATGAAGTTTGTGATGAAATAAAAGCACGCAGAAATGGACAATATCCAAATTATCTATCAAGAGAAATAGTAGAACTTTTTCAAACAAAATTTCCTGTCAATTTATCATAAACAAACATAAATGAAATTATTTTTCATATTTATATGCTTTGCAAAATTATTTGGAGATCTTATTTACCCCCCAAATAATGATGAAATTAATCATATTCATGTAATGTTTGAATGGGAAAAAGAAACAGAAGTAATTTCTTATGAATTTGAAATGTCAAATTCATCTGATTTTTCAAACATCTTAATTAATAGTACCATATCTGACACGAATATAATTGTTAAAGATGTCATTAATTGGCAATCTAATTACTACTGGAGAGTAAAACCTTCAAATGAAGCTTACATAAATACATTTAACTTTTCCACAAAAAATACATCTTATCAATTTTCAAATGATGTTGGCCCTGTAGAAATTATTACAAACAATTTAGACTCCTCTGAAGGAGTAGTAATTTATGGAATCATGAGCCCCTTTTATTCTGCTGCAATTGACATGAATGGAAATGAAATATGGAATTCAGGTGGAGTTGATACTTATATGTTTTCTCAAGTAAAAAATAATGTTTTTTTGGGAGATGCAAATCTTCCGCCATATTTCAAAGGTGAATTAGGTGTAGAATTTAATATTAGAAATGGAATTACTTGGAGCCAACCAACATATGGAGATGAAGAAGAATTCCTACAACATGAAATAATAAAATTACCAAATGGAAATTATTTGGGATTTGTCATTATCTATTTAGAACATTTTGTCCCTAATTCAAATGATTTTCCTCAAATACCAGAAGAGTATGATTTTCCTTTTGAAAATGATATTCCAGGTTTTTCTGATGCATTTGATTATCCTTGGACATGGAAGGGAGAACGCATTGTTGAATGGGATATAGATGGTAATGAAGTTTGGAGTTGGAATCCCTTTGATCATTTTAGTTTAAATGATTTTGATTATATGAGTGGTTTTTGGGAAAGTGTTGCTGGACCTGGAGAGCCTTTTGATTGGACTCATTTTAATGCTTTAGCATATGATGAAAATGAAAATTGTATTTATGTATCTTCAAAAAATTTAAGTAGAATTTCAAAAATAGATAAATCAACTGGAAATGTCATATGGAATGTAGGAGTGGATTGGCTTGGAGATGACGTTATCAATCTAGATATGCCTTTTTCAGGGCAACATGGTCTAGAATTATTGGATAATGGAAATTTAGTTTTTTTTGACAATGGTATATTAAGTGGACGATTTGATGGAACAAACATATATAAATCTCGAGCAATGGAAATTAAAATTGATAATGATAATGCAGAAATAATTTGGTCATATACATTGCCTACAGAATCATATGGTGTCATATCAGGTAATGTTCAAAAATTAGATAATAATAATTATTTCATAACAACTGTTGGCAGTACTGATGGTGCTCATGGAATAGAAATTACTCCAGCCAATGAAGTAATATGGGATTGTAAATTTAATGTTGGGACTCCACAGGGAGCAATATATCGAGCAATGAAAATAAATGGATTACATGATGCAAATGCAAATCACAATTGTCTTGGATTAATAGGAGACTTGAATGATGATGATGGTTTAAATATAATGGATGTTGTTGCATTAGCTGATTGCATACTTACTGCCAATTGTGGAGAACTTTCAAATGGCTGCAATGGTGATCTGAATGGAGATAATGGTTGGAATGTAATAGACATTATTGCATTGGTTAACTGTATCTTAAATGAAAATTGTACATGAAAATGACATGCCATGCATATAAATTTTGTTACATCATGTAAAACTATTTAATTAAGAATTAATACCTTAAGTCATTTAATATAAATTAATATGAAGAAAAACTTGTTCAAATTACTAATATTGTCATTAATCTCAATCTCCGTTTCACTCTCTCAAGATTGTGCAAATGGATTTACTTTTTTTCCTGAAATCCCTAATAATGTGACTAATATAAATAATGAAGACAATTGTTTTTTTACTGATGACATAGCAGCCATTAATGATCTCATCAACCTAAATTCAATGTCATATGACTCTCCTTTGGCAATTGGAATACAAACTTGGGTGTCAAATAGATTAGTAAGCTGGGTAGCAACTTACACGCCAACTGGAAGCAATGGCGTGAATGAAAAAATTTCATTCTTACCAGAAAGTATTGGAAATCTAACTAATTTAGAAAGTTTATACCTTGAATGGAATAGCATAATGGAACTACCAAATAGTTTTTCAAATTTAACTTCAATGAAAAACTTGGCAATATCAAATAATTATCTTTCTTCCCTTCCCGATATTGGAAGTTTGATAAACCTTACTTACTTGGATTTAGGATATAATCAAATGACCATGCTACCTGAATCCATTGAGAATTTACAAAATCTAGAATATCTATATATTTTCAATAATCAATTACAATCATTACCAGAATCCATTTGTAACCTTAACCTAACTTGGAGCGGAGTAGATCCTAGCAATTATCCTTACTTTGCATCTGGAGATAATCAATTATGTGATAGCTCTCTTATTCCAGATTGTGTTGAAAGTAGTAGCAATTTTGAAATTAGTTTAGATCAATTTTATTATTCATTCCTCGAAGATACACCTCATTGCTGTTGCGCATACTTTTCAGAAATACCTAATAATGTAACTACTATCAATAATGATAATGGTTGTTTTAACTCTTGTGACATAGCAACTCTAAATGATTTAATAACTGATTCATCTCCTTATAATTCTCCTTTGGAAATTGGCATACAAACTTGGGTATCCAATAGATTAGTAAGCTGGGTAGCAACTTACACACCAACTGGAAGCAATGGTGTGAATGAAAAAATTTCATCTTTACCATCAAGTATTGATAATCTAACTAATTTAGAAAGTTTATACCTTGAATGGAATGATCTACAAGAATTACCAAATAGTTTTTCAAGTTTAACTTCATTAAAAAACTTGGCAATATCAAATAATTATCTTTCTTCTCTCCCCTATATTGGAAGTTTGATAAACCTTACTTACTTGGATTTAGGATATAATCAAATAACCATGCT
>JAYZCM010000095.1:0-8482 GCA_036338305.1 Fidelibacterota bacterium
GTACGAAGAAAAAGACGAGTACGCATTTCCCAGCGCACAACGTTTGCCCATTGATTGATTAAAATAGGTAAATCTCTATAAGATTTAATCCATTTTTTATACATTGACCATATGACTGTTTCAGAAGTAGGTCTAACAATTATTTCTTCTTCAAGTTTAGATTCTGGATCGACAATAATCCCCTTACCTTTTTCATCATTTTTTAATTTAGAATGTGTTACAATTGCACATTCTTTGGCAAAGCCTTCTACATGATCAGCTTCTTTTGATAAAAAAGATTTTGGTATGAATAGTGGGAAATATGCATTTTCATGGCCTGTTTCCTTAAATTTTTTATCAAATGCATTTTTAATACTTTCCCAAATGCTAAAACCATATGGACGAATTACCATTGTGCCCTTTACTGGCCCGTAGTCGGCCATTTCTGCCTTCGTAATTACATCAGTATACCAACGAGAATAATCTTCACTTTTTGGGGTTACACCTTTTGCCACATTAATCCTTTTTATTATGAATCATCATATCAAATTTACTTCATTAAACATACTATGAAAAATAGATCATTATTTAGTTTATGGATTTAGTTGCAATTGTAAGGCGACGGGTAAATGGTCAGATATATATTCATTGTATTCATTATTACCACCATTAAAATAGTTTTCAACATGAAAGGTCTGAATTATAGATCGAGGATTAGAAAAAATTTCAAAAATTTCATTAGTGATTATAATATGATCTAAATGACTTGGCCAACCTGGATATGACCAATTCGTTTCTGTACCTAACGCTATGTTCATATCGGCAAATTTATAGTTTGTAGAATCATTAAGAAAGCTATTAAAAACATTATTAATTGTAGAATCATTTAATTCATCATTTAAATCACCAATAATAATTACCTTTTGTTCAGATAAATTTTCATCAACATACTGTTTTAATAATTCAGAGGATATTTTTCTTCTATATTCTTCATCTGAAGTATTTTTGTTTTCAAGAATGCCATCGCCACAACATTTAAAATGATTATTTATGATAAGAAAATCATTATTCAAATATGAAATTTCAATTACGTATGGTTCTCTATATGCAAAGTAATAATCTTCTTGATTTAAAATGGTGTATGGATTTTGATTGATATTAATAGATGATGTTTTAATAATATATGCCAATTCCTGATAGGTTGAATTATTAGATCCAGATCGAAATCCTATCCATGAATTAATTAAATCTAAATCATTTATTTTATTTATTAATTGATTAAAATAATTGGCACTGGTTATTTCTTGTAAACCAAACACATCAGCATTAATTTCAATTATTAATTCTGCAAGTAGATCAATAGTATTTTCAGCCTTTGGAAACCGCTCTATGTTCCAAGTAACAATTGTTAGACTTGATTCAGTATCATTTTCTGCACAGGCATAGAAAAAAAATGCAAGAAATAAGATATATATATTTTTAATAAATTTCTTTTTATTAAGATTCATCAAAATAAAATTTTACTCGTAAATTATTATTTCCATTATATTCAATTTAAGGATAAAAGATGCAAAAATCAGCCATATTGATAACAGGTGCAAATGGTGAAATGGGCCGGGGACTCATTCAGTCCTTAGGTAATAATGGAAAAAGGATCATAACACTTGATTTACAGCCTATAAGTGACCCAATATCTGAAATGATAGACACGCAGATTGTGGGTAGCATTCTTGATAAAGAATTATTAAAAAAAATAAACAATAAGTATGTATTTTCTACAATATATCATTTAGCTGCAATTTTATCTACACAGGCAGAAAAAAATCTACAATTAGCACATAGTGTGAATGTTGAAGGTACATTAAATTTATTAAAATTATGTTTAGAACAAGGAGAAAGGCAAAAAATAAACATAAAATTTTTTTTCCCAAGTTCAATTGCTGTTTATGGTTTTAATAATTTAAATGAAAAAAAATTAGCAGGCCAAGTAAAAGAAAACAATTATTTAACCCCCAAAACAATTTATGGATGCAATAAATTATATTGTGAAAATATTGGAAGCTATTTTCAAACTAAATATAAAAATATTGATTTTAGATCAATTAGATTTCCCGGCATAATTTCTTCTCAAACAATACCAAGCGGAGGCACCAGTGACTATATTCCGGAAATGATTCATTTTGCAGCGAAAGAAGAAGAATATCAATGTTTTGCTAGAGAAGATGCCCAATTGCCCTTTATTACAATGGTTGATGCCATAAGGGCCATTCATGGTTTATTAGCAGCAGATAAACGACAGCTAAAACAAAATGTTTATAATATTACATCATTTGCTCCAACTGCAGAAGAATTTAAGAAAAAAATTTTAAAAGAATTTAAAAATGCTAAAATTTTTTTTAAAGTGAATGAAAACCGGCAAGGCATGATTGATAGTTGGCCTGGTGATACTAATGATAATGCTGCTAAATCGGATTGGCAATGGAGCCCTCGGCATGATTTGGATTTGGGTTTATGTGATTATTTAATTCCAGAAATTAAAAAACTATATTCGTAAATGGAGGTGTTTTGAATTCATTACAATTGAAATTACAAAAAGTATTGTTAAATATAGAAAAGGACGGTTTATATAAGACTGAACGAATAATTAAATCTCAACAAAGTTCTGAAATAAATGTTAATGAAAAACAAGTATTAAATTTTTGTGCTAATAATTATTTAGGACTTTCCAATAATAGTGAAATTATAAAAGCCGCCAAACAAGGATTAGAAGACTGGGGTTTTGGCCTTAGTTCTGTAAGGTTTATTTGTGGCACTCAAGTTATACATAAAAAGTTGGAAAAAAAGATTTCTGAATTTTTACAACAAGATGATACCATTCTTTACACATCTTGTTTTGATGCTAATGGCGGATTGTTTGAAACATTATTAGATGAAGATGATGTCATAATATCTGATTCATTAAACCATGCATCCATTATAGATGGCATTAGACTGTGCAAAGCAAAACGTTATAGATATGCAAATTCTGACATGAATGAATTAGAGTCATTATTAATAAAAAGTAAATCTTCAAAAAATAAAATGATTGCTACTGATGGTGTTTTTTCTATGGATGGATATGTTGCAAAATTAGAAGCGATTTGTGATTTGGCTGAAAAACATGGAGCACTAGTAATGGTAGATGATTCTCATGCAACAGGATTTTTTGGTCCAAACGGTAGAGGATCAATTGATTATTGTAATGTGTTAGATAGAGTAGATATCATAACGTCTACTTTAGGCAAGGCAATGGGCGGTGCCTCTGGAGGTTTTACATCTGGAAAAAAAGAAATAATAGAAATGTTGAGACAACGCTCTAGGCCATATTTATTTAGCAATTCATTAGCACCTGTAATTGTAAACGCATCTTTAAAAGTATTAGAAATTTTATCAGATTCTTCTGAATTAAGAAAAAAATTAGAAAAAAATACTATTTATTTTCGAGAAAAAATGATAAATGCTGGATTTAAAATAAAAATGGGCATTCATCCTATAGTTCCAATAATGCTTGGAGATGCTAAATTGGCAAAAAATATGGCAGATGACATGTTAAATGAAGGTATCTATGTAATAGGTTTTTCTTATCCCGTAGTGCCAAAAGGGGAGGCAAGAATAAGAGTTCAGATTAGTGCAGGCCACTCTTTGGCACAATTAAATAAAGCAATTGATTCATTTATTAAAGTTGGCATTAAACATCAAGTAATTAATTAATATGGATATGTTTTTTCTTATCTTTTCTGCCTTTATTACATCTTCAATTTCTGCAGTTCTTGGAATGGGTGGTGGGATAATTTTATTAGGAATAATGGCAATTATCATACCTGATGGTTATGTGGTGATTGCTTTACATGGAATGGTTCAACTTGTTAGTAATGTTACGCGTTCATTTGTTTTTAGAAAGCACATAAAAAAAAATATTATTATTAATTATTTTCCAGGGGCCCTTTTGGGTTTATCTTTATCTGTAATTATCATTATCATTTTAATTAATTTTTTTAATGTTAATTCTGCCAATGAAATTAAAGTAGATTTTTTAAAACCCCTAATTGGTCTTTTTATTTTATGGTTTTTATATGGCAAGCGAATAAGCATTATGAATGAGAATCCAAATTTTTTTAAAGTAGGCGCCTTAAGTGGATTATGTACAACATTTATCGGAGCTACGGGCCCTTTAATAGCACCATTTTTTTTAAAAGGACAGCTAACAAAAGAAAATATAATTGCTAATAAAGCATTATGTCAGGCAATAAGTCATTTAGGGAAAATGCCTATTTTTTTATTTATTTTTAATTTTAATTATATTTTAGAAATACAAGTAATATTGCCTTTAACAATCGCTGTTTTTATTGGAACGAATATTGGGAAAAAAATATTATATTATATTCCTGAATATTTTTTTAGAATTTTATTTAAAGGTTCATTAACGATAATAGCAATTAAATTAGTTATTGATCAGTTGTTAATAATGAATTTTAATTAATTACTGTTTTAATAGAAAATCCTATTATATAATCAGAAGAAGTTAAATTTTTATATCCAACATCTAAATTTATGTTTTTAAAATTTATTCCCAACCCTAACGAAAAGTTATTTGAAATATTTTTAGTTATTTGTTTTATTTCATTGAATTTATGCCAACCGGATCCTATTCTTATGATAATATTATTTTTAACAATAGATTCAAAACTGAGAGAGTTTTGATTACAATTTTCATGCAGATAACCTTTAGTTTCTAAATGTATGGTGGCAGGAAAATATAATGGCTTATAATACAACGCACCTCTGATGATTGTAGGGATTATGTCATCATAATTTGAAAAATAATTAGCATTAATTTTAAAATTTTCCAATGAAAGGCCTAATCCAAACCTATTATTATTTGCTCTACTTCTTGCCCCTAAATTCACATATAAAATATTTGAATGATAACTTGCTATTGAGCTTATTAAATAATTTATAGACATTCCTAATGATGTAATATGTTTGTATTCTTTTTTATAACCTATTGAAAATAATAAATCATAAGCAGAATGTGTTTTATTTGTAGAACCATCAATTAATTTTCCATAATTCAATAATGAAACTTTATTAACATTAACATGGTTTTCATTTTGTTTTAATATTTGAATCATTCCATATTGAATATTTGCGGGTAGATTAAAATAAGAGTAAATAATATTTGAAGAAGTGTTGGTTAATGTTGCAGGATTATTTCGTAGAACATACTGGTCATAAGCTGAAGCAGCGTTACTTACTGAAAGCGCTCTAGAATCTGCAGGAAATGATAATATTTCATATGATCCTGAAGCCAATAAAAATTCAATAATAATAATTGTTAATAATTGTCTAATTCTTCTTCTAGCTGCCAAAGTTTTAATATTTTTTTATTTTTATAAGATTTATAATAAAATCCAAATATTAACATAAATGGTAAAATAACAAAAAAATGTTTTCCAGATTTTAGTAAAAATACCCATTTATAATTTTCATTCAAAAATAATTGAAAATTATTTTGAAAATTTATATATGGTGTATTTATGGCATTTTCCAACGCTAATTCAAAAGTTTGATTTAAATGTAAATTATTAAAAATTTTAATAATAATATTTTCCCCATAATAATAAATAAGGCTTTCTATGGCCGCCGCTGACTCGGCATATTGAAGCGTTATATTGTCATGCTTATTAATTGTTTGTAATTTTGTTAATGGAACTATTTTTTGTTTCCATAAAAAATTAGAAATTTCAATTTTATGTGATATGGAAAATTCGTTTGAATAATACATTGCAAGGCCCTCTTTAAACCATGAAGGGATTGTTTCATATCTAGGCATTTGAAATATATATATATGATTTAATTCATGTTTTAGTACTTTTTTGAATTTAGAGTAAGAAATTCGTGCAAGATTAGGTGATTGCATTATGATTTTATTAACTTTATTTTTTGCAATGGCTATACCCCATTCTGGTACAGGACCTGCCATTTTATTAAATTTGCTTAAATCATTTGTAATATGAATTGAAAAGGGTTTTTGTTGCACCTGTCCTAAATTGGTAACTAATGTTTTTGCTTCATTTTTAATTATATCAATCAATTCTGGTATATTTTTAATTTTCCCATCATATATTTCCATAGTGCATTGACCAATTTCTGTATGAAATGTTTTAGGAAATATTAGAGAAATTGATAATAATAAATAGATCATTTACATCATTGAAATTGGATCAACGTCTAGTATGATTTGTATTCCATTTATTTTTTTTTCAAAAATAGAAAAACCGATATTTTCAAAAATAAACTTACTAATGGTATCGTTTTTTTTATTAATGGATTTAATTATTATATGAAAGCGCCATAATCCTCTAATTTTTTCTATTGGGGCAGGGGAGGGGCCTAATATTTGAAAGTGTTCATTAGGCTTTAATTTGTTAAATATTTTTTTTGAAAGTTCATTCACATTATTTTTATTAATTCCTTTTAAAATAATGCGCCCATTTCTAGAAAACGGAGGATAATTAAGTTCTTGTCTTTGAGCCATTGCAATATTATAAAATTGTTTTGTATTTAATGAGCTTGCAGTTTTTATATATATGTCATCAGGATTATATGTTTGTATAATTGCCCTTCCTTGTTTTTTTCGTCGACCAGATCGTCCAGAAACTTGATAAATTAATTGAAATACTTTTTCACCTGATCTGAAATCAGGAAAAAACAATCCAGAGTCTGCATTAATTACTCCCACAAGTGTTACATTATCAAAATCTAATCCCTTGGCAATCATTTGTGTGCCTAATAATATATCGCCACCTTTTTTAGAAAATTCATTTAATATTTTTTTATGTCCATCTTTTTTTCTTACAGTATCAACATCCATTCTTAAAATTTTAATGTTTGGAAATAGATTGCTAATTATTTTTTCAACCCTTTGAGTACCTGTACCTTTAAATTCCATAGAATCATTATTACAGTGGTTGCATAAAAGACTTATCGTATTTATTTTTTCACAATAATGACAATGCATGTAATTGTCTGTTTTATGATAAGTCATAGCAACTGCACAATTTTTACAGGTATTTATTTGTCCACATTGATTACATTGTTGTATTGATGAATATCCGCGTCTGTTTTGTAATAAAATAATTTGTTCTGATTTGTTTAAACAATCATCTATTGCATTAATTAGTTGTTTGCTAATAATGGATGATTTATCATTTTGTTTTTTCATATCTACCAATTCTATTTTTGGATAAATAGATTCACCATAACGTTTGGATAATTTTAACAAAATGAATTTTTTTTGTAAACTATTATAATAACTTTCTAAACTGGGAGTAGCACTAGCAAGCAAGATCATGGAATGTGAATATTTTGCACGGATAATCGCAACATCTCGCGCATTATATCTTGGAGCAGGATTTTCTTGCTTAAAAGATGATTCTTGTTCTTCATCTACAATGATTAATCCTAAATTTTTCATTGGTGCAAAAATTGCACTTCTTGCCCCAATTATTATTGGATATTCTCCACTATTTATTTTTTTCCAGCTCCATCCTTTTTCCGCTTTTGTCATTTGACTATGCCATAATGCTATTTTATTACCAAATGCATAATGAAATCTTTGTGTTATTTGCGGTGTTAAAGCAATTTCGGGCACTAAAACCAATACAGACTTTCCTCTTTTTATAATAGTTTGTGCTAATTTCATATAAATCTCTGTTTTGCCCGATCCAGTGACACCATGAATTAAGAAGGGTTTTTTTTCTTTTTTTAATTTAATTATTTCATTAAATATATTTTTTTGTTCTTTAGATAGAATAATATTTTTTATTTCATTTGGATTAATATCATCATAAGGGTTTGTTATTTTTGGCTGAAGAAAAATATTTATAAATCCATTTTCTTCAAGTTTTTTACAAATTGAATAAGGGGATGAAACTATATTTTTTAGTTTTTTAATTTTTATTGATTTATTACTAAATAAATATGATAACACTTTATGATGGGCTGGTTTTTTATGATCATTTTCTAAATATTTTTCCATCCCTTTTTTTGTTATGAGAGCATATTTGATGGTTTGTGGAGAATATTTATTTAATAAAGTATTTGGTATTGCAGCGTTTAATACTTTTCCAATAGGGACAACATAATATTTAGATAACCATTTTATTGTTTCCCAAAGTTCATTTGGTAAATGATAAGATTTATCATGAATAGAGTGGATTGGTAAAATTTTCCCAGTAAAAAGTGGCTTTTTATTAATGTCAATTATAAAGCCAGATTGCAATTTATTTTTTATGGGTGCACTAATACAAATACCTAAAGAAATCTTTTCAATTAATTCTTTAGGGACAGAAGATGTAAATGAATTAAAACTAGAAATTGGAAAACTAACTTGAACATACATATGATTAATTTAAATAGGCCTTAAAGATTAATCAAGTTTTCCAGAATAATATTTAATTAA
>JAYZCM010000096.1:0-8576 GCA_036338305.1 Fidelibacterota bacterium
CCACAATGAAATATGAGTTAAAAATAGTAAACAAATTAATTTTGCCTGTTTAAAGGTCATTACATTGCTCCTAATTTTGGCTTAGTAAATTTAATACAAGAAAAATCATAATTAAATTAAATTAATTTTCTTTCATTTCAATTGATTTTAATAAATTTTCATCATATGCTTTTAGCATTTCATATATTTCTATAAATTCAGGATCTAATTGTAAAGCAACATTCCAATTTAATGTGGCCCTTTTTTCATCTCCTAGTTTAAAGTAGATTGAACCTCTTCTTCCATATGCAATGGCTAATTTTGGATTTGCTTCTATTGCTAAATTGACTTCTGATAAAGCATCTCTATATTTTTCATTATAAAAATGTCTTAATGATCTTGATAGATGCCTCATTGCTTCATTTTCTTTTATTTTACTTATTTCATTATTTAATGAATTTTTCCTAGTAGAATCTACTAGAACAACACCTTGATGTAAAAGCATTACATTATGTGCTTTTAAATTTTCTATTAAATCATTTCCTAATCTTATTGAATCTTTTAAATTTTCTACCACATCAGTGCAGATAGGATTGTAGAATAATATGGATGAATCTGTTTTTGTATATATAGATTTCTTAACTGGTTCTAGGTTGGTTTTATTTGAATATTCATTATATATTCGTGGAATATTTATGGTGATCCCCATTGCAATTGCAGGTGCATCACTTTTTAAAGCAGCATAATCTGCACCATTTTTATCTTCAGTACCATAATTTCCAAAATTATCAAAGTGAGCAATCCCTAAGTTTAATTGATATAATTTTAAAAAAGGTATTCTTAATCCAATATTTAATCCCTTGCCATCAAACTCTGTTATAAATGTTAATCCATTTTCTTTTCTTAAAAGAGGCGTTTTAAATTGAAAACCAAAAAAAGCTCCTATGGTTTGCTTTGCATTTATATTTTCTAATTGTGAGTAATTGACTATTTTACCAGTACCTAAACCAAAATGTGTTGATATAGTATAGTTCTCTATTGATTTTTGATTGCTCAATATTGCAAAAAAAGAAACATCTCGAGTATCTAAACCAGTTGTAGTATAATTCCCTTGCCGCCAAACAATATCATGAACACCTAGATCAATTGCAAGATTTCCATGTATATATATATTTTTTTGATAATGAAATCCTAACTCAGAAGAATTATTAGGATTTGCTGGAGTTGCAAAAGATATTCCATATTGTGCACCAGATTTGCTTATACTAGTAATTGAAACATTAGAATTCCCCTGTTTGGAAGAAAGAGATTCGTGTGAAAAATTTATATTTAGAAATTTTCTTGATAAAGAGTAATCTATGCTAGGAATCCTCATCATTTCTCCTGGTCTTGAGAATGATACTCTTGTACTAGCAAAACAAAAATTATAAAATATTACGAATATAAAAAAAAGTTTGATTTGGAACATTGATTATTCCTGGTCAAGCATTCTAGCTTTAATTGATGCCACCATTTTGTAATCGCTATTTGGGAAATTATTAATTAGGTTTAAATATTCTTTTTGAGCTTTTTTTGTTTTGTTTTGATGTTCATATATTGTTGCCAATAAAAAATTGGATTTATCATCAAATTCATTTTCAAAAGAATTGATTATTATATTTTCGGCCATTTCATATTTTCCAGTATTTAATAATGCATTAGCTAGCCAATAGTTTAATTCCTGCAATTCACTATTATTTAAATCAACAAAATTAATTATTTCTATAACAGGTTGATATAATTTTTTCAAGGTTAGTTTTTTAATTAAAAGCTTTATTTGATTTATATTATAATTAGAAATTTGATTAAAATCAGTTTCCACTATATCAATTATAGTGTTTTTTCTTGATTGTCTTATTGGCGAAATGAATGAATTTGAGATTAAAGCTTTGCCATTAGGAGTATTGAAAAGATCTTTTTGTGATTTATCATCATAATTCAACTTCCCTTTTGAATTGTTAATAGTAACACCAAAATCCCAAAAAATTTTATTTTCTTCAGAAAATAATGGTAATATTGTTAATATAAATAATGTTAACAATAATTTATTTTTCATATTGCTCCCACTCAATATCATAGTTATAATCATGATCCCATTCAAGTTCATAATCATATCCAATAAATGTTCCAAAAGATTTTGGGATGATAAGACTGAAATTGCCAATTGCATGAGGCAAAATACTATTATCAGATGAAAAGCCAGTGGTAAATGTATTTGTTACACCATCAATGAATTCGACAAGACTTTTTGTTTCTCCTTGCCAATTCATTCTGAAATTAAAAATTATTTTTGAAAAATCAGCACGTTTATTACCAATATTTTTTATTTCTCCTGATAAAACAGTATTGCCAGAATTATCTTTAGATTCTAAAATATCTCCGACTAAAACAAGATGTGCAGTTTGAGATTGACTTTTTTTGTTTATTAGTTGATTCCCTGGCATTATACTGGAATCAGTTTCTATATTAGCAATATCAGAATCATTTGTATTGAATTTGTTGTATGAATTAACCTGATTAATTACCCTTATAATTGTATCTCTATTTATAATTAACTGCCCAATTAACGTTTCTACCTTTAAAATATCTTGATCTTGATAAATGATTTTACCAAAAATAGAAGTTCCATTTTCTAAAACTATCTCTTTATTATATACAGCAAATGGATTTGAATAAATTTTGGATTGAATTTTAATTTCGTTTAAATCTTCATGATAATAATTCACTTCAGCTTTTAAGGCATTTATTTTTGAATGTATGTCTGATAACACTTGATCTAAATTTTCATCTGTATTCTCATCACTTTGGGTTAGTGGATTAATATTTGATGTTTCAATGTTAGGTTTGTCAGGATCTGCTGTGATGCTTTTGTTTTTTCTTCCACATGAGAAAAAAATTAATGAAGATAAAAAGAGAATTGTAATTTTTTTTGTATACATAAATAATATTATATTAATAAAATGTTATTTGGTATTATGCTTTTGAGTTTTTTTAAAATAAATAATATACAACATATTGACATATTGTATAAAAAATATACCTTATAATGTGTGTATTAGCAAAATGATTTATTATAATATATGTAGAAAAATTCTTGTTATGAAAATCAAAATAAAAATTATCATATTTTTGAATAATAATTAGTAAAATTGTAAATTTACTTAATTAGTTAAAAGGTTATAGTATTGATTATAGAAGCACTTAAAGGTAAAATTCATCGAGCAACTGTAACAGAGGCAGATTTAAACTATATCGGTTCATTAACCTTAGATGAGGATTTGATGGTTGCAGCCGGATTAATGGAATTTGAAAAAATTCAAGTTTTAGATATTACAAATGGTAATCGTCTAGAAACGTATGTAATAAAGGGAAAGCGTGGTAGCGGGGAGGTTTGTATAAATGGCGCAGCAGCCCATCTTGTAAAGAAAGGTGATTTGGTTATTATTGTTGCTTATTGTCAGTTGATTGATAATGAATCATTAAACCATAAGCCAAAGATTGTATATGTAGATGGGGAAAATAAAATCATTCCCAAGCCCAGTAAAGAAAAAATATATTTATAATTATGAAAAAAATTTCTATTAAAGATATTCAGAATTATAAAGATAATAATTCTTCTTTTGCATCAATTACAGCTTATGATTATTTTTCTGCAATGCAAGCAGACAGGGCCAACATTCCATTAATTTTAGTTGGAGATAGTGCTGCAATGATGGTTTATGGAATGGCAACAACAATACCCATCACTATGGAGGATATGATTTTATTGGTTAAGGCTGTTAGTAGAGGAAGTAATAATTCATTAATAGTGGCTGACATGCCTTTTATGTCTTATCAAGCTTCAGTAGAAGATGCAGTACGTAATGCTGGTCGCTTTATAAAAGAGGGTGGAGCTGGAGCCATAAAATTAGAAGGTGGAAGTTGCTATGGAAATCAAATTAAGGCAATTATTAATGCTGGAATTCCTGTAGTAGGGCATGTTGGATTATTACCACAATCTTATCATTTGAATTCAGGATATAGAATTCAAGGAAAAACAACTATAGAGGCAAATAAAATTTTAGATGATGCAATGGCTGTTCAAGATAGTGGCGCTTTTGCCATTGTCTTAGAAGGAGTACCATCTAATTTAGCAAAAAAAATTACAAAAAGTTTAACTATTCCGACAATTGGTATTGGTGCAGGCCCTCACTGTGATGGTCAAATCCAAGTTTTTCATGATATTATGGGTTTAAATAAAGATTATATTCCTAAACATGCTAAATGTTATGGGAATTTAGGTGTTGAAATTGAAGAAATTTTAATAAAATATAATAATGATGTTAAGCAAAAAAAATTCCCTGATAAATCACATTATGTTACTTCTACAAGTTTAGATTTTAAAGATTAATAATTAAATTGAAAATAATAAATTCCATTGAAAATTTTCGATTTTGGAGAAAAAAAATTAATGGAACATTAGGGTTTATTCCGACAATGGGAGCTTTACATGATGGTCACATTTCTTTGATTAAAGCTTCACAAAAAAAATGCAAAAATACAGTAGTAAGTATATATATTAATCCATTACAATTTTCACCTACTGAAGACTTAGATACATATCCCAAAAATTTTGAAAATGATTTAGAAATCTTATCACAATTAAAAATTGATGCTATTTTTTTCCCCAATGATTTAATGATGTATCCAGATTTTTTTAGCACTATGGTTGAAGAAACTAAATTATCTACAGTATTAGAGGGAAAAAGTCGACCAACATTTTTTAAAGGGGTTACAACTGTTGTTGTAAAGCTTTTTAATATTGTAAAACCAACTCATGTTTTTTTTGGGCAAAAAGATGCTCAGCAATTATTAATAATAAAAAAAATAATTAATGATTTAGCATATGATATTGAGCTTATTGCTTGTCCCATTATTCGTGATAATAATGGACTTGCACTAAGCTCTAGAAATCAATATTTGTCGGATGAAAATAAAAAACTAGCTTCTTTGATTTATAATAGTTTAGAGGTTGGAAGAAAAATGTTAGAAGCTGGTGAAAGAAATGCTAATTTAATAAAGGAAAGAATCATTATAGCTTTGAATAAAAAAAATATTTTTAAAGTTGATTATATTTCTATTTCAAATGTTAATACATTATCTGAAATAGCGGATGAAGTAGATGGTGATATATTAGTTAGCATTGCAGTTTTTATTGAAGGCATTAGATTGATAGATAATTTCCAATTTTTTATTGATTAAATAAATTCTAATTTAATATCCTTGCTAATTGCACTATGAGTTATTGCTCCTATGGATAATCCATTTACTCCTGTATTAACAAATGATTGTAGATTTTTCTTTGTAATTCCTCCAGACGCTTCAATGAAAATTTGAGAATTATTTTTATTATTTCTAATTATTTCAACGGCTTTTATAATATTAGATATTGACATATTATCTAGCAATACGCCATTAATTGACATTGTTAAAGCTTCTTTTAATTGATATAAGTTATCAATTTCTATTTCAATGGGTAAATTTAGATTATTTTTTTTAATTAGAGTAATTGCATCAGTAATTGATCCTGCAGCTATTATGTGATTATCTTTTATTAAAATTCCTTTTGAAAGATCAAGGCGATGATTATATCCTCCTCCTAATGCAACAGCATGTTTTTCAAACAATCTTAATCCAGGTGTTGTTTTTCTAGTATCTAGAATTTTAATATTATTGTTATTTAAAATTTGTATGTAATCCTGTGTCATAGTTGCAATACCTGATAATCGTTGGATTAAATTCAGCATTACTCTTTCAACAGATAAAATTATGTTTGCAGGGCCAATTATTTTACCTATTTTTTCATTTGGCATAACATTCTCGCCATCTTTTTTATAACATTTGAATTGACATTTTGAATTAAAAAAATGTGGTAAAATTTGTGAACCAACAAAAATTAATTTTTCCAATGCATAGATTTCCGCAGTAATTATATTATGATTTTTGATTGTATTGTTGGTGGTTACATCATCATTCACCATATCTTCAGTTAAAAATTCATTAATTTTTCTTTTTATATATTCTTTTTGAAGAGAAATATATTGTTTATATTCAATCATTTTATGTTTTTTGTGATTTATTATTATTTATTAATAAGTTTGGATTATCAGTAAATATTCCGTGAAAGTTTAATTTTTTGACCTTGTAATAATCTTTTTTATTATTTATTGTATATGTTAATAAAAACATTTTTTTATTTTTCACCCAATTAATTATCTTATCATTTATAGAGTTATAATCTATATGAAACCCATCTGGCCTACAAAACCACACCCATAATGGAGTGTTGATTAATAGGCAAGGATTTCTATTTGTCCATAAAAAAGCTGTTAAAGCATTTGGCTGATTTTTTTTTATTCTATATATTGAAAATGGATTAAAGCTTGAAATAATAACTCTATTTAAAATATTATTTTCAATTAATAATTTAAGTAGATGTTTTTCAATTCCATTATTTATTATATTCATAGATTTTATTTCTATATTCAAGAAACTTTTTTTTGGTAAAATTTTAATAACATCTTTTAATAAAGGGATAATAAATTTTTTTTGTTCTGAAATTAATAAAATTTTTGAATAATTCAATTTAGAAATCACATATGCTTTTTCTTGATTTGTTTTTATTTTCCAGTCATGAAAAATAAAAAGTTTTTTATCTTTGCTTAATTGAATGTCAAGCTCTACACCTTTTAAATTAGCTTCAAAGGCACATTTAAATGATTCTAATGTGTTTTCAATTGCCAATAATGGCGCACCTCGGTGACCAATTAGAATAGTTTTACCCTTTTCAAAGAATAATGGTATTTTAGGATTCCACTTGTAAAATTTTTTTAAAATTTTTTCCATAAATATATCTGATAAATTATATTATTTTGAGCTTGATTTAAGTTGAAATATTAACCGAATTTAATAACCTATTTCCATTAAATAGTAATATGAATAGCATAAAAACAAAGATATGAATATTGATAAAAATAAATTATGGGAAAAATGTTTATTATTTATTAAGGAGAGAATTCAGGAGCAAGCTTTTCAAACATGGTTTGATGGGGTTTCTGTTATCAATATGAATGATGAAGAAATAACCCTTCAAGTTCCAAATCAATTTCATTATGAATGGTTAGAATCCAAGTATAGACATTTAATAGATAGTGCTCTAAAAGAGGTATGGCCCAATCCATTATTAGTTAATTATAGTGTTGTAATAAGTGAAAAGACTATTGAGGCCATCCCTAATTTGACAGAAAAGGATAAACCTGTTCCTCAAACATATCATAGAAAATCTCAATTAAATTATAGATATATTTTTGAAAACTTCATTGAAGGCAAAAGCAATCAATTTGCTAGAGCTGCTGCAATATCTGTTTCAGAAAATCCAGCTCAAACTCCTTATAACCCACTTTTAATTTATAGTAGCCCAGGCTTGGGAAAAACTCATCTTTTACAAGCTATTGGGAATAAGGTTATACGTCAAAACCCTAATATGAAAGTTGTTTATTTGACTAGTGAAAAATTTATGTTAGACTTTATTAGTTCGATTCAAAAAAATAATTCAACTAATTTTATTAATCATTATCGTAAAATAGATATGTTATTACTTGATGATGCACAATTTTTTCAATCAAAAGAACAAACACAAGAACAGTTTTTTCATTTATTTAACGATCTTTTTCAAAAAGGAAAACAAATTGTACTAACTACAGATAGGCATCCTAATGAATTGACTGGATTGAAGGAGCGTTTAGTGTCACGTTTTCAGTCAGGTTTAATTGTAGACATTCAACCTCCTGATTTAGAAACACGCATTGCAATTTTAATGAAAAAAGGAGAAAATGACGGATTAGAAATTCCTTATGATGTGATTGAATTTATTGCTGCATCAATTAAGGGCGATGTAAGAGCGATGGAGGGAGTGCTTGTTAAGTTATTGGCAATTTCATCTTTAAGAAGAGAAGATATAACAATTAATTTAGCAAAATATGTGTTAAAAACAATTTTAGGTAATATTTCTTTTGTAAATATTAGTATTAAACAAATAATTAATCTTGTTTGCAGGGAAATGAAAGTTAGTGAGCGTCAATTATTAGGAAAAAATAGAACTATGCAAATAGCATTGGCCAGACAAATAGTAATGTATTTTTGTAAAGAACTTACTGATATATCATTATCTAATATTGGATTACATATTGGAAAAAGAGATCATTCTACAGTAATACATGGGTATAAAAACATAGAAAAAAAAATATTGAATGATTCAGATTTTAAATTAAAAATTAAAAACATGCAAAATAAATTACAAAATAATTAAAAGGAAAAGGGAATTTAATGGAAAAGATTTTAATGATTGATGATGATATTCAGTTAACGGAATTAGTGGATGAATTTTTAAGTTCAAAAAAATATAAATTAATTATTAAACATAATCCATTGAGTGGATTGGAGTATTTAGAGAAAAATGAAATCAATTTAATTATATTAGACATAATGTTGCCTGAAATGGATGGCTTTCAAGTATTACA